>CAIMNF010000383.1 GCA_903842755.1 Oligoflexia bacterium | reverse complement strand
CCAGTCTATCCATTTTTGTAGAAACCGCGCTGTCCGCAGCGCAAGATCTGATTATCCCACTCAAGCCGAATGATATGGACATGAAAGCGACAGAACATTTTTTAGAAACGGTTGAAGTTGTGAAAGAGGCAAACCCTGAACTTAAGATTTCGGGAGTCATCTTTACCATGATCAAAAATTCTAAAACGATGTCGACGTTTACAGGAATGTTTAAGGGACACGATTTAGAAAACGTCGTGATGAAAACGAAAATTAGGGACACGGTTAAGCTAGGCGTATCGGGCGCAAAAGGGCAAGATATTTTTTCATTTGACCCTAAGGGGATTGGTTCCGAAGATTATCTTCAAATGGCAAGAGAGGTGATGACATGGAAATAGGTTTTCAAACGTTGGCCCAAAGAAAAGCAGCAAAAAAATCAACGGTGAGCGCTTCCGTTGAGCGGGATTCGCTTCCTGCAGTCTCAGAGGTAGTCAACCACACTGTAGATTCAAAGCCCGTTTTAAGCGTAGGCGAAACTCCAGTCTTGGTTGCCCCGCAGCCCCCCACATCCACGATGACAAAAGAAGACATTATTAAGCTTGCCCAGTTGCATGGCTTGAAGTTTGAAGGGCAAAAGAAAACATTTGTGAAGCATACCTATTCTGTAGTCCTTGAGTCGAAAGACCTTTTTAAGAAATACTGCGACACTCTTGGGGTCAATATGCAGGACGCCATGGAAGAAGCACTTCAAGATTTTTTTAAGAAACATGCGCTTGAATATTCAAGGGTACGCAATGTTTTAAACACAGGCACGCCAAATAAACCCTAAGATCAGCCCATGACAAACCAATGGATGGAACTGATCCCCGGTGGAGTATCTTATTGGAATTCTGCATTTGAACTAATTGAATCTAACTCCGCATTTAAATCGGCTTTTGTTGCGCAGTGGGATAGTACACGCGCAGTGCATTTTAGTGAAGTCTTCGGCAAACCTAATTTTCGCCAATTTGAGTCTCAACTAAAGAGTGTTTTAAATCATGTTCCCCAGACGTTTGAACTCGATGCCGAACACTCTGACCAGACCACACATCGCTATCAAATCACCTTAAAACCAGATCCAACTCAAGGTTCTCACGGTTTTTTCTTGTTTTCACTGGATGTAACAGAGCTCCACCAAGCCTCTTTCCGCTTTCAACAGATGGCAAACAGCATTGAAGAAGTTTTCTGGATGACCGACCCCATCAAAAAGAAAATGATTTATATTAGCCCTGGATATGAAAAAATTTGGGGCCGAACTTGCGATAGCCTTTATTCTAATCCTTTATCCTTCATCGATGCGATTCACCCGGAAGATCGCTCCAGGGTGGTGGACGCGTTTGCAAAGCAAAGCTCGGGCCTTTACGACGAAAAATACAGAATCTTGCAGCCGGACGGCACCATCATTTGGATCCAAGATCGTGCTTTTCCAATCACCAATCATCAGAAAAAAGTGACCATGATCGTGGGGATCGCACAAAATATTACAAATTTGGTCAAAAATGAACAAGAAATCCAAGCACGTAAAAACTTTCTAGAAGCAATTCTCGCGCATATTCCATCGATGATTTTTGTTAAAGATGCGCAGAAAAATCTAAAACACTCAATGCTCAATCCAGCAGGAGAAGTTTTGCTTGGATTAAAGCAAGAAGAGGTGATTGGAAAAACCGATTATGATCTCTTCAAAAAAGAAGATGCTGATTTTTTCCAACAAAAAGATCGTGAATGCTTTGAACATAGACAAGCGACACAAATTGAAAAAGAGATCATCCACACCGTAAAGGGTGCTCGCTATCTCACGACGTACAAGGTTCCTACTTTTGACTTACAAGGTAACCCGCAATTCCTTATCGGAATATCACAAGATATTACCGAAGAACTCATCGCAAAAGAGCAGCTCGAATTAGAACGAGCAAGAAGTATACAAAACTCAAAAATGGCATCCTTAGGTGAAATATCAGCCGGCATCGCGCATGAAATCAATAATCCCCTCGCCATTATTTCGAGCAATATCCAACTCATTCAAAAATTTAAAACGGACCCCGATAAGTTTGTGGATAAAATCGCGATCATTCAAAAATCCATCGACCGAATCATTAAAATTATTAGTGGTTTAAGTAAGTTTTCAAGAAAATCGGAGACACGCTTTTTCCAGCCGCATTCCTTAATGAGTCTTGTGGGCGAATGTTTAATGCTGGTTGAAATAAAGGCAAAGAAGCATTCCGTGACCATTTCTTGTGAAATAGCCGAAGATCTAGTCATCGTTTGTGATGAAGT
>CAIMNF010000382.1 GCA_903842755.1 Oligoflexia bacterium | reverse complement strand
TTTTAATGGCATTGGTGGTTTGTATAACCGTGGTGGGCTCGGTAATGCCAACCTTGGACATTGCAACGAAAGCGATCGAAGCGGAAGCCAGAATTCGGGCGCAGACCATTGCGCGGGAAATGGCTGATCGTTATATGCCCGCTTTAGCAAGCCACAATACGGCGCAAATTGATTTGTCGGTCCTCGAGAATGACAATAATATTCGCGTGGCTGCAATTGTAAATTTGGACTCCGTGATTATTGCCCCGCAAAGCCGGTTAAATCAGATTCTTGCAGGAGGACCGGAAGCGCGCTTTGCAATGGCGAAAGCAAGTGAGATTAAAGAGGGTAAAGAAGATCCCGCGGTGTGGAGTAATTCCAGCATCGCGATTGCAGTGGAGCCGATTCGTGTGGTTGATCCAAAACTGGTGAAGAGTCAAGTTGCGGCCATGGCGTTAGTGTCGATTGACTATTCGAGAAACTCTTTGGAATCGGATGGAACGGGGACTGCGTATGGAATGGGACTTATTGTGGGCGGAATTGCCGGGGTTTTGGTTTATTTGATTCTGATGCGTCTGACGATGAAGCCGTTTGAGGTTCTTAATGACGATTTAGATCAAGTGCTTCGAGGGGAATTGCCGAAAGTGACTCACGAATTCAAAATCAAAGAACTGAACGGATTATGGGACAATATTAATTCGGCAGCATCGCGAGGGACGAAATCGACGGGTTCCTCTACGCTTAACACAGAGGTGAATTGGGATCAGGAGCTTGCCGGAATTCATGCGTTAGCCGAACTGAGCAATTGCGCCTATATTGCGTTTGACGGCGCTTTAACCGTGGTGGGGATGAATGACCAGCTGGATAAAGTTGCGGGAATTAGAAAAAGCGACTCGATGAATATGAGTTTAAGTCAGGTGCCTAGGGCAGACCAAGCTTTTGTTAAAAAAGCTGAGGATATTCGATCCCGAATTAGTATGGATCCTTCGCGTACCGCAAAGGACGAAGAAACGTTTTCAGGCATTGATTACGAGGTGACGGGAGTTGGAATTGGTCCAGTCGCTTTAGGGGGATTTGCTATTATTTACAAGGTGAAGGGATAGATTAAATGAGTGCGGCCGCGAAGGTTCTTCGATTTAAAAATGCAGAGGTTCCTCGCCAACAGGGCGAGGTAGGCCGCCTGCGTGTTTTAAAAGGAACTCAAGACAGCATGATTTTTGTTTTAAAGGACTCTTCGGTCACCGTGGGTCGCGGAGAAGAATGCGATGTTATGATCAATGACATTAAAGCCTCCAGAAAGCATGTGCGAATTGATTATACAAAGGAAGGTTGGCTGGTCACCGATCTGGGGAGCGCAAACGGCATTTTTTACCATGGCGAGTACGTGCGCAAGTGTCACCTGCAAAGTGGTCAGCACTTTGCAATTGGAGATACCGTCGTCGAATTTTTTGCAGGTTCAGAAGGAACTCAAGTTTTAATGGCTCCCGCACGGCCAATCGCTGAAGTGATGCAAATGGACCAAGCCTATGCTTCGCAGCGTGTTCGAGTGTTACATAGTGGTCAAGCCGTAAAAGTTGCGCCGTCGAAGAAGAAGTCAAATCCGTTGGTGCGAATTGCACTCATCGGAATGATTGTTTATAATTTTCAAGAAGAGATTGTCGACTTTCTGGCAGACGTGGATGAACTCAAGCCTTATTTAAAAGATTGGGGACTTTTAGAAACTCCCCAGCGGAAAAAGCGGTTAGCGAAAAAGAAAGCCGAAGAAACCCAGCCGGTGAAACCACCAGATGCGGTCGATGCGATGAGCGCCGAAGTGGGCAAAACGGCGGAGCAGTATTACCGCCAAGGGTTTAGAGAGTTTCGCCAGGGGAATTACTTAAGAGCGAAAGCACAATATGAATTAGCGTTACAAGTGAATCCAGCCCACGAGATGGCTCGAAAAGGGTTGGAGAATGCGGAGCACGAGATTGAGGCCGCGATAAAAATTTCTAAAGCCAGTGGGCGCAAGGCGCGCG
>CAIMNF010000381.1 GCA_903842755.1 Oligoflexia bacterium | reverse complement strand
TGTTTTTTTTCCAAAAAACCTAAGGATAAATTGTCGAAAAAGAAATCTACCTTTTCTTTTTAAAAATGCGAATCTAATCGCCCCTGAATAAAGACCTTGTTCAAGGAGTGCGCGGTTACACTCTTCTATGGCAAAAAGTTCTGATGTTAGGGAAACTCCACCACCATTCATTTTAATCGGCACGGCGTCTATAAATTGTCCGATGTATTTACCTTTGAGCAAGCGAAGGAGCCATTCAAAATCCATCGCAATCTTATAATTTAAATTAAAACCACCGAGCTTCCGCATCACTTCCTTGCGAACTACCAAAGTCGGATGAGGAAAAATCATTCCATGACCTGGATTAAAAGGCGCTTTTCTTTTTGCGTGAAATACGGTTTTACCAATCAGTGGATCTAAAAAACAAAGGTCGGCGTAAACATAATCAATTTCGGGGTTGTGCTGAAACAAATTGGCCGCCCGGGTATAGTAATTCTCCTGGACTAGAATGTCCCCACTATTTAAAAAAGCAATCGCGTCGCCGGTGGCCATTAAAATACCTTTATTAAATCCATCTGCAATCCCTTGGTCCGGTTCAGTTACAGATCTAAACTCTTGAAGAGCTAGGTAACTTTTGGTTCTAGGACAACTGCCCCCATTCACAACGATACGCTCAATTGCGTGCAAATTCCTCAAGGAGTCAACGGTTCTTAGTAGCTCTTCAAAATTATTGTGGGTTAATGTAATAACCGAAATAATGAAAGGTGAACTATTGGATTTTACAAGCATTCAGGTGAGATCAGCCTTTCTCGGTAGCGTTGTTTTTTATTTGCAGTAACCACTTATCGGGTTAACATGCTGTTCATCATGTCAACCTATAGCTTAAGTTCAAATGAAGCCACAGCGAAAAAGTTTATTCGCCCCAATCAAACTTTGGTAGCCGCATTAGGAAAACTTACATGTTACTTTGATGAAGTCCTTGAAATTAAACGGCTTCCCCACGACGATGGCGCTCTATTTGAACTTCTTAAATGTCCTAAAAAGTTCGCCGTAAGCTCGATTGAAGAAATGCAGACATCAGACGGCAATAAAACACGGCGTGCAATCTTAATGAATGGTCAGTTAAACTATGAAAATGACATTCAAGTACTTTTAAAGTCCCTATTTCCTAAATTAGGGCGTCATGACCGAATTGTAGCGATAGCATACAATCCCTATTTGTACGGGTTATTTCCATTGGTAAGGTGGTTTTTCCGGAAACCTAAAATAGCCCCGCCGACCACATTTTTGACTCAAGCAAGTTTAAAAGCCATTTCAACTGCTGGGGGCTTCCAATTGGTAAAGCTAAAGCCGCTCCTACCATTCGGGCTTCATGCTTTACCGCTGATCCGAAATTTAGCCTGGAATTGGCTTGTCGTTTTAAGACCGGTCAAGACAGTTAACCGAGACACTAAAGTTTCAATTATTATCCCAGCACGAAACGAAAAGGGAAATATTGAGAACGCAGTATTGCAGATGCCGAAATTGCCGGTTCCACACGAAATCGTTTTCGTCGAGGGAAATTCGAGTGATGGAACATGGGAAGAAATTCTTAAAATTCGAGACAAATATAAACAATTACACGAAATCACTTGTTACCAACAAAAAGGTAAGGGTAAAAATGACGCCGTACGCTTAGGTTTCGAAAGAGCTTCTGGAGACATTTTAACAATACTTGATGCAGATTTAACAATGCCGCCAGAAAAGCTGCCTCACTTCATTTCTGCCTATCTCGATGGACACGCGGATTTTATAAACGGAGACAGGCTTGTTTACCCAATGGAGAACAATGCAATGCGATTTCTAAACAGACTCGGTAACATTTTTTTCGCAAAAGCGTTAAGCTTTACTCTTGAAACCAAGCTGGGGGATAGTTTGTGCGGCACCAAACTTCTTTCGAAGCGGGATTATTTGAGAATAGTTCAGTGGCGAAACGATTTCGGTGACTTCGATCCGTTTGGAGACTTTGAGCTTCTTTTTGGAGCTAGTATTTTAGGCTTGGGAATTTTGGATGTGCCGGTCAAATATAAAGAGCGAATTTATGGGGAAACTAACATTCACCGCTTTAGACACGGCTTTCAATTATTAAGAATGACTTTAATTGGCCTGTTTAAAATCAGGGCC
>CAIMNF010000380.1 GCA_903842755.1 Oligoflexia bacterium | reverse complement strand
TTTTGGTCTTCGTCAAAAAACGCGTATTCCTGGGGCGCAAGCGCTTGCTCAAGCGGCAGGAAATTTCCATTCTGCTCAAGATCAATCTCGTACTTCCAGATGCCGCCCATCATTCGCCGCCGCAACGTTCCTGATGGGGTAGTTGTTGAAACCGTAAATAAATAAAAGACTTCGAATTCTCCGTCCATGGATTCGGATTGAAAGCGTTTTCGCGAGGCAATGTATTTTGCCTCTCCCGGCACGTATTCGTAGTGCGGTGGAGCGGAAAGAAAAAGCGGAATCTCCACCTCAAGCTTCACGTTTCCCCGTTGCAGCCGAAGAGCGCCCCCGCCAAGTTCCGGTTTTGCTTCAAATTGATCTCCGTCTCCTAAGGAACGAGTAAGCGCCCGGAAACGAGTTTCTAGAGTTTTGCCGTCATGGTCCAAGGTTGCGATGGAATAATGGAATCGAAAGCCTGAGCGCTCAATCAATAGGTTTGCAAAGGGGCTTAGTGTTTTCGTGGATCCGTAGCTGATTTGCAATACGGAATGATCGTCGTCGATGGGGGGCAGAAACTTTTGAACACGAACTTTTCCTACAAATTGCTCCACAAAGGGAATGGGGTTGGGAAAAGAAGACTTAGCGGTCAAGACTTGATCGCAGGAATGGGGACTGATCGACAAACCGGTCAAATCACCCGCAAAGAGAGGTGTAGACGCGAGAATCCCGCTAAAAACGGCGAGACGTTGAATGAGCGGGCGACTTTTCATTAACGTTTAATTGAATTCGATTGGAAAGCCACGAGCCGCCCAATTTGGAAAACCACCCTGAAGAACAGGGTGAAGCCCAAAAATGCCTGCCTCTTTTAGAATCTGACAGGCCACTCCTACCCGACCCCCTGATTTACAATAAATATAAATATCGCTAAAGCGGGATAAATGGTGAACCTGCTCACCAATTCGGTCGACCGGAAAATTCTGGCTGCCGGGAATGTGTCCGTCCGCAAATTCCTCGGGCGTTCTTACATCCACCAAAATGGCGCTCTGGTTTAATTGTGTTGAAATTGCATTTAATTTTTCATGGAGGTCTTCGATGGTTAAGGGCGTGAGAGTGTGGGGGGCTACTTTTTTTTCCATAACCGAAATTTAACACGGAAAGGGTGCTCTTGCAATTCGACGCTCTTCGTTGAATCTCCTCCCAGGAGGGTCATAAAAAGCATTCGTGTTTCTTGGTTTTATTGTCTATTCTTTAGGACTATGACCAGCAAAATTAACTCCGATGTGATTAAAAAAGTGGGCGAGCTTTCTCGATTAGAACTTACCGATGCCGAAATTGAGGGGTACGTAAAATCCATTGGAGATATTTTGGAGCACGTGGAGCAATTGTCACAAGTGAATTTGATTGGGGCCGAGGGGAAGGAAGTGGAACCCATGTATCATGGGATCGATGGAGCGTTGAAACTAAGACCGGACGAAGTGGTTGAGTTTTCAAAAGACGAGCATGGTCAGCCAAAAGTGTTACGGAATGCGCCAGAAGTAATCGACCACGGGTTTAAGGTCCCTCAAATCATTTAAGGATAAAGGCAATGGCCATGAACAACTTTAAAAAAATTAGCGAAATTCACGAAGCCTTTGATTCAGGAACCCTTACACCGATAGAGCTGGTTCATTCTTATTTTGTGGAAATGAAATCGAACCCACTCAATGCGTTTATTACGGAATGTCAGGATCGGGCGTTGGCTCAGGCGGAGCAGCTCACTCATGATCTTAAGTCGAAATATCAGGGGAAGACTCCGCGCGTAGCCAAGCCACTGTTCGGTATTCCCCTAGGGATTAAAGATGTTTTGACGGTAGACGGAGTGAGGACCACTTGCGCTTCCAAAATATTAGAGGATTACATCCCTCCGTATACGGCCACAGCGGTACAAAAACTTGAAAATGCGGGTGCCATTACCTTAGGGAAAATGAACATGGACGAATTTGCCATGGGCAGTTCGAACGAAAACTCTGCGTTTGGTCCAGTCATTCATCCAACCCATTCGGACCGAGTTCCTGGGGGATCGAGCGGTGGATCCGCGAGCGCAGTAGCAGCAAAGCAGTGTTTTGCATCCCTGGGCACGGATACCGGAGGGTCGATTCGCTTGCCCGCCTCCTTTTGTGGCATTGTTGGGATGAAGCCCACCTATGGAAGAATTTCGCGTTATGGACAAATTGCTTTTGCTTCTTCGTTAGATCAAATAGGGCCAATGACTCAGTCGGTAGAGGACGCAGCTTTACTCTGTCAAATCATGAGCGGCGAAGATCCCCTCGATTCGACCACCCTGAATGCTCCAGTGGACGATTGGAGTGAAAGCGTTCGAGCAGAACAGCGGAGAGGCGTGTCTGGGTTCAGTGGATTAAGGGTGGGTGTGCCCCAAGAATATTTTATTGAAGGGATCCATCCCGAAGTAAAAAACGCGATCGACTCGATCATTCAGAAAATGAAGTCTCAAGGCGCAGAGATTGTTTCGATCAGTTTGCCTCATACTCAATACGCAGTAGCGACCTATTATGTCGTAGCCGTAAGCGAGGCATCTTCCAATCTTTCCCGTTACGACGGGGTAAAGTTTGGAACGAGGTCTGCTGCCGCTCGTGAAGCGAAAAGTCTCGAAGATTTTTATAAAAAAATAAGGGCAAATTTTGGAAGCGAAGTAAAACGCCGAATTATTTTAGGGACCTTTGCGCTTTCGAGTGGTTATTACGACGCGTATTATCGTCGGGCAAGCCAAGTTCGGCGGCTAATGCGAAATGATTTTGAGTCCGCATTTCAAAAAGTAGATGTCATTGTTTCTCCGGTCTGTCCGACGACGGCCTTTAAGTTGGGCGAAAAATCAAAGAATCCCTTGCAGATGTACCTAAGTGACATTTTTACAATCCCTGCGTCGCTAGCGGGGCTTCCATGTATAAGTGTACCTATTGCAAAAGATCAAGAAGGATTGCCGATCGGATTACATCTCATTGCGCCAAGGTTACAAGAAACGCTCCTTTTTAAGGCAGGGGCATTGGTCGAGTTACTGGTAGGAGGGCATACGTCATGAACGCTTTTCAGCTCTATGGGATGAATGTTGGCCCCGATACGGAATGGGAAACAGTCATTGGTCTAGAAGTTCACGTTCAACTCGCTACCGAATCAAAAATATTTTCTCAGGCGCGCGCGCGCCTCAGTGCGGGCGGCTCGGTTGCGGATGAAATGCCGAATGCGAACACGACTCCCGTGTGTGCAGGCCATCCGGGGACTCTGCCTTCGCTCAACCAAAAAGCGGTCGAATACGCTGTAAGGACAGGGCTTGCCACTCAATGCCGCATTAATCTAAAAAGTCAGTTTGCCCGTAAACACTATTTTTACCCCGATTTACCCAAAGGATATCAAATTTCACAACTTGAGCTTCCCCTTTGCGAAGCGGGGCATTTGAATATTGAAGTGGGCGCCGAAGGATCGGTGATGAGGAGAATAGGAATCACACGAATCCATATGGAAGAAGATGCCGGAAAGAATCTCCATCGGGATGGATTTAGCTTAGTGAATTTGAATCGGGCAGGTGTTCCATTGGTCGAAGTGGTCAGTGAGCCTGACCTGCGGACGGCAGAAGAAGCGGGTGCTTATTTAAGAAAATTGTATGGAATCGTGACCTGCATTGGTGTGTGTGATGGAAATCTGCAGGAAGGAAATTTTAGGTGTGATGCGAACGTGAGTGTGCGCCCGAAAGGATGCACGCGATTCGGAACACGAACAGAAATTAAAAATGTAAATTCCTTTCGATTTGTGGAAAAGGCCATTGAGGTGGAGGCGGAACGGCAAAAACAGGTTATTTTAATGGGCGGAGAAATTCATCAAGAAACCCGTTTGTATGATGCACAAAAAAATCAAACCTTTTCCATGCGTTCAAAAGAAGAAGCGCAAGACTACCGCTATTTTCCGGATCCCGATTTGCCGCCTCTTCTTTTAGGCCAGGATTGGGTCGACGGGATTCGGCGATCGCTACCGGAACTTCCCGATCAGAAACGAGATCGTTACCGGGCAGAATTTGGCTTATCAAAATACGACTCCTCCTTGCTCAGCAGTTCGGGCGAGTTAGCGCGCTTCTTTGAAGCTGCAGCAATTAAGGTCGATTACGCGAAGCCAGTGAGTAACTTATTGGTAGGAGAAGTCACTCGGCTCCTGAACGACTCAGGGTTGGAATTAGCGCAAACAAAGCTCGTGCCAAAGCAATTTTCTGATTTAGCAGCCTTGATTCTTGAGCAAGCAGTTTCCGTTACCGCCGCAAAGCAAGTGGTTGGAGTCTTATTTAAAGACGGTGGCGATGTGCCGACTTTGGTAGAAAGATTAGGCTTAAAGCAATTGAATGACCTCCGTTCAATCGAGCCGCTGATCGAACAGCTGATTGCCGCGAATCCTAAACAAGTCGCCGAGTATCGTTCCGGAAAAGAAAAAGTACTTGGATTTTTTGTAGGCCAAGTGATGAAAGCAACGGGCGGCAAAGTAAATCCAGGTTCTCTGCAAGAATTAATGATTAAAAAATTAAAGGAATAACTCTGCGTCTATTGTTCCGAATATGCGATTGCGTCACCATTTGCGTCATGGTACTTTCTAGCCCATGAAGAAAATAGCAAAAATTTTAGGAATCGTTTTTGGCGCGCTTTTTTTAGTGATTTTGATCGTGCCTTTCGTGGTCAATGTCGATCAGTATCGCCCACAAATCGTCAAAGCCGCAAACGAGCACCTTAATGGCACCCTAGAGCTTGGCAAGCTAGAGCTGAGTCTTTGGGGTAGGGTTCACGTGGGGATCGATGGATTAAAAGTAAAAGATGCGCAAAACCATGAAATCGTAAGTGTGAAGGACGCGTCCTTTAATCTTCCTTTTCTGTCTCTTTTGTCGGGTGAGCCCTTAGTGACCTTGTCGATGAAAAATCCGGACATCAATGTCATTAAACAAAAAGATGGAAGCCTGAATGTCTCCAGTCTTGCAAAAAAAGAGGCCTTGAGTTCGGCCGTAAAATCCACCGATCAATCAAAAGAAGCTTCCGTTGCAAAGCCTAATGAAAAATTTCCTGCGCAGCCGGAAACGCAATCTTCGCCCGTGAAGTCCGCGGGGAACACGGTCCCTAAAGCAGAGCCTGCGGCAGCTAAAATCGAGGTTCCCGCATTCGTGGCGCATTCGCATCTGGGCATTTGGATTGAGAATGCAAAGTTAGTTTATCAGGACGAATCAAAAGCGATCTCTTCTACGGTGAACGATTTTAATTTTCGGATAAAAGACTTCTCGCTCAGTCGGGCCACGGAAATTGAAATTTGGGCCGATTTGAAAACCGATGCGGAAGGAACTGTCGTGCAAGGGCCTTTGAAATTTAATGCAGAACTTAAACCAGACATTTCAAATGGCGAATTTAAGAGCGCAACCGTCGTTGCATTGTTTACGGCCGATGATCTCGAAATTGCAAAAGGCGCCCTGTTTCATAAAGCAAAGGGCGACCCCGCAAATTTTAAATTCAACGGGACTCTGAGTGGTGATCATTTAAAATTAGCGGAAGCGACCGCCACTTTTCATAATGCACAAATTACGGTCTCTGGCGAAGTCAACCATGCTTCGGAAGCCAATTTGGAGTTTCGCACCAAGCCCATTGATTTGAAAAGTTGGTCGGAGTTGGTGCCGATGCTCAAAGCGTATGAACTCGAAGGATTGCTTAGTCTGTCGGGTTTTGTAAAAGGTCCGGCCACTGCACTCGATTATCAAGCAACTTTGAATCTGAAGAATTTTTCGGCCAAGGGTCCTAACTTAAAGGCAAAGCCCGTACTTAACGCAGACGTTCAAGTGAACACGGATCGGTTAGATCATTTAACTGTTGATCTCAAAGCTCCTGGTACCGATTTGCAGTTTTGGGCAAAAGTTGTTTCTTTTACAAAACCTCAAGCTGAATTTAAAATTGCGTCCGAGCACGGCGTAGATTTAGATCAATGGGTCGAGTTCCCCAAAAAGGCCGCGTCGCTCGATCGGCGATCAGGCGTTTTTGAATCAGACGCGTTCGCTGCCGAGGATTCCAAGGCCAAAGCCACCGCCAGTCCTGCGGCAGATCTCGATGCATCGCTTGATTCACTCAGAACCAATGCGCTATTAAAAGAAATGGCAGTAGAGGGTGACGTTAGTTTAGCCTTTGTAAAAGCGCAGAATACCAAGATCGACCATATTTTGGCCAAACTCCAATTTAAGAATTTGATTGCGGCGTTGAGTGGCTTAAGTCTGCAAGTCTTTGGGGGGACCGTAAAAGGGGCGTTTTCGACAGATTTAAAACCAGAACATCCAAATTACACACTGAAGCTTGAAGTCTCCTCGTTAGATATGACTAAAGCTGCGGAAGCCCAATTTCCAACATTTAAAGACACGCTCAGTGGGCAACTCTCTACTCAAATTGAAGGTGGAGGATCAAGCTTTAATACCGAAATGGCAAAAAAGAAGCTTCTGATGAAAGGAAGTTTTCATCTTGCGGATGCCAAATTCCAAAGCATGGATATTTCTAAGATGGTCGGGGAGGCGCTGAGCGGATCAATGGGAAAAATTGGTGACAAAATCCCCGGTTTAAAAGGAAAGAAAATTTCCCCTCCTGGCTCGATTAACGGAGATACCCGCTACGAGATGGTGAGCGCAAATTTCACCATTCAAAATGGAGTGCTCGATGCACCCGATTTTTATGCAAAATCCGCTCCCAAAAAAGGGATTGATCTAAAGGGTGCAACAAAAATGGGGTTGATTGACCAAGCACTTGATGCAAAATGGGAAGTCATTGATTCTCAGCATATTACGGGCGCAGACCAATTAAGTGTCGATTTGGGAGGAAAAACGGTTAAAAATATTCTTGCAAAGAGCGAGAATGATCCTGTCATCCTCCCCATCACTGTTGGTTGCAAGTGGAGCGCTCCCTGCCCGAACTACAAGGATGTTCCGGAATTTTTAGCGGGAATTGCACTCAGCCGAGTGACCCATGGCGCTGGCGAAGCGGCAAAGAAACAAGTCACGGATGCAGTTCAAAATGCGGTTAAAAATAATCTTGGGTCTGGTCTGAAGAAGATTTTTGGTCACTAGAGCAGCCGCGGAGACAAATGAAAGTTCAAGCATCGATTGACCTAGGCACGAATACCTGTCTTTTGTTGGTTAGGGAAAACCCTCCTGAAAAAATTCTGCATGACGAGTCTCAGGTCGTAAGACTTGGACAAGGTGTGGATCGGACGGGCGAGTTAGCCCCGGAGGCCATGGGACGGGCATTCCAGTGTTTAAAAGAATACGTACGCGTGGCCCAATCTTTTGGAGTTCAGCCCAGTCACATTCTAGCGGTAGGTACTGCGCAGGCGCGCGATGCAAAAAATGCAAATTCTTTTTTTACCCGGATTGAGCGTGAGCTTGGAATTCGTTTTAAAGTGTTAAGTGGTGATGAAGAGGCCGCAGCCACCTTTAGGGGCGCAGCGCTTCCTGGCATGGATATTCAAAAAATGGTCGTCATGGACATTGGGGGGGGGAGTACGGAAATCGTTTCCTTTACCGGTGGAGAGAGTTTGTCATTGGGAGCAGTGCGAATGACTGAACGTTATTTAAAGTCCGATCCGTGCACGGATCAAGAGTTCTGGACTTGTGAGTCGGCCATTGACGATCTCTTAAGCACTCGCAAAGCCTGGCGTGAATCCCTCCAGGCGCCCGAGTTTGTCGCGGTGGCAGGAACAGCTGTAACTTTAGCGATGTTAAACGAGTCGATTCCCCAATACGATCGGGCTCGGTTAGAGGGGGTTGTAATCACCAAAGGCGATGCGCATCGCTTAGTGGAAGAGCTCAAGTGGCGTTCGGTCGAAGAAAGAAAAAAAATGGTGGGGATGGAGCCTAAGCGCGCAGATGTGATCTTGGCCGGAGCTCTTATTTTTTGGCGAACCATGGAAGTGCTTGATTTTAATGAGGCGAAGATTTCTACTCGGGGATTGCGTTTTGGAGTGCTGGATTAAATCAACTGCTTGCGGGAAATCTAGGTTGGGAAATCTAGGTTAAATAAATTTAATTGATTAATTTTAC
>CAIMNF010000379.1 GCA_903842755.1 Oligoflexia bacterium | reverse complement strand
GTAATCTCTTCAGAGAACGTTCCGGTTCCTCCGATGGTTTCGCTTTCAATATCGGAGGCACGCGCCCCTTTGATGCTGAAAAAAATTAGCGCAAACCCAAACAAAAGCAAAAGCAATTTCCAAATTCCATTTTTGAAGTGCTGTATGTAATGAGTTTATTTTAATCGCCTAAAAGCGCAAGTGTAAAAAAAGTACGGCTTAAATCACTTTTACGGATTTGCCATCGTATTCGACCAGTTGATTCGAAGTAACCTTTGCGCTCTTCCGGAGCTCCACTTGACCGTCCAATTTTACTTTACCTGAATCAATGATGTGCTTAGCGATTCCTGCATTTTCACACCACCCCATCACGGCCAGCAAATCGCAAAGTTTAATATGGTCTTTACCCTGTAGTTGTAGCTGTTCCATAAATTAAACATAACACAGGTTAATTTACTACTCCGCGTTATTCGGTAGAACTTCGATAGGTTGCATATTAAAGATGATCCATCACTTTGAAAGTACCCACCTTTTCTCATTCCAACTAAACGCACCCGCATCGGATAGAAACTAAAATGTATGCAAAGGCCATTTATTAGCTAATCTAATTACAGGGTATTAATTTCATTCATTAGCATATGTTTGAAATTCATCCATTAAAAACAATCGCAGCGCGATGCTGCACAAGGAGGCAAGAATGCTGACTTTAGGAAGCTTGAACGATTCAAAGAACAAACCGGCTGTCCGTCCATTTTTTACACTGCTCACCTCGGCCGCAGTAACCCTCATTCTTACTGGCTGTAACCCGGCCGATCCGCTAACGGGAACTACGGTCATTCCAGGTAGCAACTCAAACAGCACACCCGAGTATTCTCCCACGCCGACCCCCATTCCCGCTCCCTCAGCAAGCTCTTCCGGAACGACAATTCCAACGCCAACTTCCTCTCCGGACTCTGCTACTTCCGGCACTCCGGCCCCACTTCCACTCCTTGCAATCACTTTAGGAATTAAGCCGCAAGTTGACCTTCGCGCAAACGATACCCCAGTGATGGATCAATTTGGAGGCACTTGCCAAACCTTCGCCACAGCAGCAGCCATGGACAATGTACTCAAATCAAAAGGAATCAATGAACAAGTGAGCGAGCGGGACCTTTGGCATCTGAACGGCGTTTATGATGTGGACAACGCCGTTCAAGCTGCTGCGACTAATTTTGTAGACGACGAGCAGAATTGGCCCGTGGAAGCCGTGCTCGCACCACTCGGATTTAAAAGCCGAGCGAACATCAAGCTAACCAAGTATCAAAATCATGACGCCGATCTAAATGCAACTCTTCAAGCTATAAACCAAGGACATCCGGCAGTCATGGCCTTACAGGTTCCTCAAAGTTTAGACGACTGTGACACCTTTGTTGATCCCACGTCTGCCTACACCAGTGGACAACATGTCGTTGAGCTTTCAGGCTATAAATTAGATGATACCGTTGCAGGTGGAGGTTACTTTATCATCAAGAATAGCTGGGGAACAGACTGTGGCGATCAAGGCTACCAATACTACCCCTTTGCACTTTGTAGTCGAAGTGACCTTTATTGCTACTTTATCGAAATTGATGACGTCATCGTTCAATAATTAATATTCAGACCATTCCACCGTGGGCGATCCGATCGCGAAAACGGTCTGATTGCCCACATTCTTTCGACATTTTTCTGACAATAAAAATAATACATTTCCGTTTGGCACCTCAATTCTTTCCACACTTTTTATTTAAAATATGAGTAAAATAGAATCTATGGTCGTTTTACTTTCAGCTCTCACTCTTTTTATTCATTCCTCGCAAGCAGGACTCGGTGATTCTGCAGACGCCATCGAAAAGGATCGGGCTCGCTTCGAAGCCATTCATCAAGCACCCGAAACGCACTCCCTTTACACTATTCATTCGATCAAAAATTCCGCAATCACCATCAATGAATACATTGATCCGCTCAGTGGAAAAGTATTTGCGCTCACGTGGCAAGGAAGCCATCACCCGGACCTTGCTCAGCTTCTGAGCAGTTACTACTCAGAATATGCGGATGCCAACCAAGAAGAATTCAATTCAAAAAAACAGCTTCGGCAGATTCATGGAAGAGTAGCCCATCACCAAATTCAAACCGATGGACTCGTCGTAGAAAAAAGTGGGCAGTTAATGAATTCACGGGGCAGAATTTATGCCACCGATTTGCTTCCGAAAGGAGTAAGTCCAAGTGAAATCCATTAAAATCTGTGGAGTAATTTTTACAGCGTGCTTAACCCTATTTTTTTTGAGTTGCGGAGTTAACGGGACTAAAGCAAATGTCTCCACGGGAACATCCAGCGACTCCTGTACCACTGGTGTAGTGAACTTTACGGGCGTAGCCTCGAGTAGTTCCGCTGGCACTGGGAATACTATGGCGATCACGGTAAACGACTCGACCGTTGCACAAGGCGGTATCGGCAACTTTTACGATAACGAACCAACAGTCTCTGTTACCCTTTGCAATCCCGGCACGACCACCAATTGTGTCGTCATTTCTCACGTATTATTAGATACAGGAAGCTACGGCCTTCGCCTATTTCAATCTGCCATTACGGCCGCAAACGCTGCTCAGGGAAAATCCGTGACACCAACCCCCATCACCAATGGGAGCTCAACCCTCGCGGAATGCGTTACTTATGGGGATAACAGCAGCCAATGGGGACCGGTCGCTTATGCTACCGTGCAGATGGGTAACGAAGCTTTTGTAAAAGTACCCATTTTGGTGATCGACTCTACTTATCAATCTCCCCCCACTCTTTGACAAGCACCCACGAAGACTCAATAAAAGCAATCAGTTTAATAGACGAAGCAGCAGTTGCCT
>CAIMNF010000378.1 GCA_903842755.1 Oligoflexia bacterium | reverse complement strand
TTGAAAAAATTAAGAAAATTTTAGTTCCCACACCCGATGGATACCGCATACCGATTGACGACCTCGCCACCGTCAAGGTGGAAGATGGTGCTTCGACCATTTACCGGGAAGAGAACTCGCGTTACATCGCCATTAAATTTAGCGTCAGAGGACGCGATTTGGGCAGCACTGTGGACGAAGCGGAGGCAAAGGTAAATTCAAAAGTTCTTCTGCCCCCGGGTTACCACCTGACTTGGAGTGGGGAGTTTGAAAGTCAAAAACGGGCGCAGGACCGATTGCTAGTCATCGTGCCGATCACCATTTTTTGTATTTTCTTTATTTTGTACCTCGTGTTTGGCTCGTTTAAATGGGCGGTGTTAATCATGGTAAATGTGGCCATTGCTCGGATTGGGGGCGTGCTTGCGCTCTTTTTAACCGGCACGAATTTTAGCGTGTCGTCGGGGATTGGTTTTTTGGCCGCATTTGGAGTCTCCGTGCAGACGGGAATTTTGATGATTTCCTATATCAATCACCTCCGCCAAGAAGGGAAGTCTGTCCGTGAGGCCACATTAGAGGGCGCTATTTTGCGACTGCGGCCTATTTTAATCACAGGCCTTGTGGCGGTATTTGGGCTGTTGCCGGCCGCGTTTTCGCATGCCATTGGATCGGACTCCCAGCGCCCATTAGCGATCGTAGTGGTAGGAGCAATGTTGGGTGATTTAATGATGGGCCTGTTTCTGCTACCAGTACTTTACGAATGGTTTGCGCGTCCCGGTGATGTGCTTGCCGCCGAAGAAGCGAAGCCCATTTTAACATAGGTTTAAGATCGAATAAGCGCGGAGCTCTGATTTGGTTTCGACCTCAAAGGAATCGCCTACGCTGAGTCCTTCAAGCGCTTCACCCATGGGGGATCGAAGGGTCACGAGCAAGACTTTTTTTCCTTGGACTTGGATCATTGTACCGCCCCCATTTTGTGCAAGAAAGGTCCAGGACGGCTTTTCGTCACCCTCCTCTTCAAGCAAGATGAGAGTGCCCGGTTTCGCTGTGTTCACGGGAGCTTGATTCGCTAAATACCGTTCAAACTCCTGAAGCGCCAAAACCAATTCAGAAGCGCGCTTGGCTTGGCCGTGCGCTAAGTAGGAGGATTCGATTGCAAAGGTGTCGTGTCGGTCCTCGGCGCGAGATTCTTCATGCGTGGCTGCTTCGTGCGCCACCTTGGCGCTTTCTACACTTTGGGCAAGCGCTGTTTTAAAGTGGGCAATAAAGGCTTCAAGAACTTCGACTTTTTGCAAAGGACTTAAAACTGCGTAAACGTCAGACTGAGCGGGGCCACGGTTTCACTTTCAGCCGATTGCGGAATCCCCGCTAAACTGGCTGCAAAAGTGACGCCCACACGAGCAATGTTAAAGAAATAGTCTTGGTCGATTTCTTGAAAAACGTCGCCACCTTCGTCATCAAAATGCGGGTTATTAAAAGGATCGTGTTCCGAATAGACGACGGATGGCACTCCAATTTCCCACATGGCGTAATGGTCGCTGTTTTCACCCATACAATCGCGTTTTACTTTAAGTTTGGAGTAATGGGTCGTCACGGCGGCCAATTGATCGCCCATCGCCTTATAATTGTACTGGCCTGGGCCTCCGAGTGCGCCTTTCGAGCAGCTAAAAATATCGACCGTTTTTCCATGGTCGCCGCCGCTCCAGCCGATTTGTTCATTGTCCACGGCTGCAACAATTTTAAATCCATTCTGTTTGGCTAAGCTTTGAATGTATTTTGCGTAAACGCGAGCTCCTTCCAGTCCAGGGTTTGCCCACTCCTCGTAATCTGCAGCCACGAATCGAACTGTATATTTCAGTTTTCCAGCGAAAGGCGCAAGAATGCGTGCCGTTTCAAGGCTTACCGACATGCCAGACATATCATCATCCACTCCTGGATTACTGGTTTCACTACCCCCAGGACCGATGCTGTCATAATGTACAATCACGACGATCGAGTCTGCACTTAAGCCCGGGAGAACGGCCTCAAGGTTATGGCCCTCGGTTTCACCCGTTGCGGTATGCGCAGTGGGGTATGCAAATTCTTGAACATTCATTCCCAAATTTTGAAAATATTGGGTCCAGTATTTTCTAAAATGCGCTTTATCTTGGGGGGCGTAACGGTTACTGATTGAAAACTGCTCTCCCTGAACGGTAACCGGAACGGTCCCCGTCATTTCTTTAAGGTCCTGAATGAGTTGATCCTTGCTGACCTGATCGTAAATGTTCTGAAGGAAGATTTGCGCTTGCGAATCTAAGGTGGACACGGCCAATACAAAAAGCATCAATCGCTTGAGTTGATTCATGCACCCGAGGGTGTGATAAAAATAAGGTTTAGTCAATTGGAATTATTTATGAAATCAAGATGAATGATTGACTAAATTAAGCGGTGTTGAGGGTGGAGGAAAATTCGCTGCTTGGAGAGTGTCGTAAATCAGTTGGTAACCTGCGGAAAGTGACTTTGAATAATGCTCAGTCGCGCCCGTTGCACGGAGAGAAAGGCAGGTCCCTAGGGTATTCATTTCGCTGATATCGCATTGGATGTTTTCGAGTTGGAGTTGTTGGGACGCATTCTGAAGTGCGGGAATAAGGAGCGCGATTGCTGATCGAGGATTCACCTCGTGAGCAAGTTGAACCTTAAATTGGAGAATCCGCTTGGGGTTCGCCGTATAGTTCAAAATATTTTCGGAAAACAATTTATTGTTTCCGATAAAAATACGAACGTTCGACTCCGTATCCAGTGAACTTGCAAATAATCCAATTTCCACTACCGTACCGGTCACCCCTGCCGCCATGATGGTGTCTCCCACGCGGAAGGGTCTAAAAAGAATGAGAAAAACACCGGCCGCAAAATTGGAAAGTAGGCCCGACCACGCCATCCCGATCGCCACACCAGCTGCAGCTAAAATAGCGGAAAAGGAGGTGGTTTCAATGCCAAAAATTCCGAGGATCGTCAGCATCAGCAATAAATTTAGCGCGACGTTTGACGTCGAAAGCGCGTAAACAATGAGCGTGTGATCGACCTCTTTTCGACTCAACGCCGACTTCAGAATGCGTTGAAGCATCCGAATAAAAAATCGGCCAAAGATCCATGCCAAAATCGCCCCCAGCGCCTTCCAGCCGAGTGGGATGAGGTAGTGAGTGATGAATTGGTCGATTTTTGATAAATCAGTAATAACTTTAGTTTCCATGCGCTTTTAAGAGGGTGGCGGTTAAAATGATTTGATATTGAGTGGGTAGTCTTAAGGGAATGATTTGGGTTTGGGGAGGGGTAATGGCCGCAGCACCTTTAATTTTAGCTTTTAGTTTAAGGGATTCCGCCATGCGCTCCAGGAGTTTCTGCAAAAGGTCCGAACTTTCAGTCTCGACCATCTCTGCCTTTAAAAATTGGGTCAATTGGATTTGGTCAAACGCGAGGTAATCTGCACTCTGTGGAGAGTGAGGAATGATGATGGGGAGAGTCTCGTGGTCTGACGAGGCATGGATTTCGTTCGCCGAATATTGAAATTGAACCGAAGCATTCGATTCGACTAATTCGTCGGTATCTCGCCCAGCGGGAGTGAGCTTCATGCGGAGCGGACTATCGCGAAACTCTTGGATCAATCGAATTCCCGCGTATTCGCTGATTCGCGGAAAAAAAATACGTTGCGCCTCGATCTGAGTGTCTAATTCCGCTGAACTCAAGCCGAT
>CAIMNF010000377.1 GCA_903842755.1 Oligoflexia bacterium | reverse complement strand
AACATGGTTTCTCAGTTAAGAAATTTTAAAATCGTTTGGGTTTTTTTAATTTTGCTAAATTTAGTTCGTTTTTATGGCTTTAGCGTTTCGCCGCCTGGGTTTTATGTGGATGAGGCGGTAGCGGCGGCTCATATCCTTTGCTTAAAACAGACGGGGCACGATTACTGGGGGTTATCATACCCACTGTTTAGTGCAGGTCCAGGTGGCGCTTATTTTACTGCGCCTTATCTCTATGGTCAATACGTGTGGACTTCCCTTTGGGGAAGTTCAACAGAGGCGTTCCGTAGTTTTTCCGCATTCATTACGTGTTTATGTGTTTTGTTTTTAGCATTGTACGTGAAGAAAAAAGCATCTGCGCGAACCGCAATTTGGGTTACCTTATTCGCAAGCGTTTCGCCATGGGTTTTTCAGTTTTCTAGAATTGCTTGGGACCCGCCGATGGTTCCCTTTTTTGTGGTTTTAGGATTATATTTATTAGAGTTAAAAAATAAGTACTCATGGATTTTTGCCTCCATTGCTTTTGCAGCGGGCGCCTATGCATACCCTCCGGCCCGGGTACAGGTGCCGCTCCTCCTTATTCTGATTCCGGGAATGAACTGGAAGACTACAGGTAAAGTCATTTTAGCGTTCATCGTTTTGGTGATTCCTGTTTTGGCGAAATCGTTTGAGCCGGAATTCACAGCAAGGACGCGAATTTTAGCGCTAACCAGCGATTATTCGGGCAACCCCTACAAGGACGCTTCGCTGTTTGAACTTGGACTGGCAGCAATTAAGCAGACCTTTATGCATTTTGATTTTAATTATTTGGTAGGCACCGGCGACCATAACTTGCGCCACAGCACCCAGCGTTTTGGTATGATGAGCTGGGTTCAATTTGGCGCATTTATATGGGGCTTGGGCTGCGCCGCTTGGGCACTTTTTAATTTGGCGTTAAAGCGCCCTATTGGTTTTTGGAAAAAACTAACGACATCAGAGCAAGTTCTGCTTTGGATTGCTACTTTCGGTACCTTTTTAGGAATTGCCCCCGCTGCGTTGACGTGGGAGGGGGTTCCCCACGCCATTCGCTCGATCGGCGCATGGCCTTTTTTATGCATTTTTTGTGGTGTGGTAATTGAGCGATGTGTTGTTTGGTTTGAGAAAAGTAACGCCGTACCATTCGCGCGTGGGTTCCAAGGGATGGTGTGGGCACTAAGCTTGATCTTTTTTACTTCTTATTTAAATGTGTTTTTTGGAGAGTATGCGGAAAACTCTTACGCGTGGTTTCAAACTGATCCTGAGCCGATTGCGCAGGCTTATGGGAAGATGGTGGAGAAGGGGATGAGTTGCGCGGAGACTCGTCAAGTGGGGGTCCGTCCCTAGTGAAAAACGCCGCGAGGACAACTGAATTTAATTGCGAGTCTTACTGTCAAAAAAATACCTGAACCCATAGAGGGAACTAAATATTTTAAAAACTGGGAATTAATTTATACTTGGAAAGTGATCAAAAATTCTTTTTTTAAAGAGACTATATTTAAATTAGGACTAAGCTACGTTCCTTTCTTATTGATCACCATCTTTTTTCCAAAGGCGGCTATTCTTATATTTTTAATTTGGGCGCTATCCGGTCGATGGGCAAAAGTTTTTTGGTCTCCACGGGTTGAGTCTGGTTTTGCAGTCGTATTTTTTATTTGCTTGATCGCATTCTTAGGAGCAGCTTCTCGTCAGGGATCAGATAATGCCGGAATGCGGGAAAACCAAATCATGCAGATGATTTTAGACGGTAGGTCTTACCTGGATCAATCGGTTCCATCAGCCCTCCTGGAAATGCAAGATCCTTATGATCCTGTGGCCAGGCGTTTAAACCCACGCTTAACGCCAAAGGATCATTGGCAATTGTTAGATGCAAGTTATTATCGGGGAAGGCTTTTCCTTTATTGGGGACCCGTACCCGCGTTAGTGTTATTTCTGCCGTACCACCTTTTGACCGGTGAATACCTAAGTGAGCAAATGGCGGGTACTCTATTTGGCTGTATTGCGTTTGTGTTTCTGACGCTGTTATTTTACGCTCTTTGTGAATTCGCTGGGTTTCAAAGGCTGAAAGAAGAAATGGGCGGAGAAGTTATTTTATTTTTAGGATCAGCCATTGGCCTACCATTTGTGGTGAGCCGATCCGATAATTGTGAGGTCCAGGTTCTAGCCGGAGTTTCCTTTATTTTGCTTAGTTGGTATTCGCTTATTCAGTTCTTAAAAGCAGAGAATAAAAGGTGGCTCTTCGTTTCGGGCGTAGCGTTTGGATTAGCCGTAGGTGCAAGAGTAACGATGGCTTTTTGTTTCTTTCCGCATCTGTTTATCTTGGGACGATACTTTTTCAATAACTCGTCGCAGAGGGTACTTAAATTGAGCTATTTTTTTACCCCTGTTGTTTTGATTGGTGTCGCGCTAGCGAGCTATAACTACATTCGCTTTGACGATATTTTAGAGTTTGGTTTTAAGTACCAGCTAAATTCAATTGATATGCGAAAATGGGGCTGGAGTTTTAACAATTTTAAATCCGCTTTTATATCTTATTTATTCAATTGGGTTGATGTTCAGGATCATTTTCCATTTATTACAGCAGCGTACGGACCAAATAATGAGGTTCTACCGCGGCATCAGTATATTTTTGATCCTGTAATGGGCACTTTGCTTACGGCCCCTCTTAGTTTACTTGGATTAAATATTACGTTGATTAAGGATTTTAGGCCAAGTGCCATTGGTTTTTACATTAGTTTAATTTCTTTAGTTGTAGTTAACTGTATTCCCGGGGTCAATGCAAGGTATCAAATGGAGATGGTGATCCCTTTGGTAATTCTTTCCATTTTTGAGATGGGAGGTATTCTGAAAAAAATTAAGTCTAATTTGCGCACTAGCTTGATCGTGGAAATATTTAGAGCTTTGGCTACTTTCGCATTGATCGTTCAAGTTGCAGCGTCATTTGACCATTTTCACTCAATTGAACAAGGTAGTCCCGACCTATTTCAAAGTCTAAAAGAAATGATTTCATTTTAAAAAATATATGAAAAAATTAATCGAAACCTATAAAAAATTTGCTTTTATAACCAGTAGCACCGCTTCGAATCAATTGCTTGCAATAATATTGGCGTGTTTGATTTGCATGCTTTATCCTGGAATACCGAGATTAAATTATGTTCTTTTGATTTTTTT
>CAIMNF010000376.1 GCA_903842755.1 Oligoflexia bacterium | reverse complement strand
TTATATTTTTAATCAAATCGTTCGCACTGAAAGTATCTGCCAAATTTTAGGGACTTCGACTCCGTCCCTTCATATGAATTTCTTGGCTTTTATTTTGCTCTATAATCCTATTTCTTTTTTATTAAAAACGGCTCTCATGACGATCAGCAGACGCCATGAGTTCCAGGCTGATTTATTTGCGGCTCGCGCTGGATTAGCGAGGCCACTTGTCGAAGGGTTGAAAAAATTATCCGTAAATCACCTGTCTCATTTATTTCCTCATCCCGCATACGTTTTTTTTAATTACTCGCATCCTCCCTTAATTCAGCGAATTAAAAACCTTCAGTCTTAACATCTTTTCGAACTACTTGGAGTTTTTCTGAGGACAAATACTGCCCAATATCAATCCCTGCTTTGATATCCTCACTGATCAAGTTCGCAATTTCAAAAGCTACCGGGTTTTCACCCTGTATGAGCGGCGAAACCTCTTTCACTTTCTTTAAATAGAAATTCTTTCCGTATTCATTAAGGGATTTGCTATAATTTAATGCTACTCTAAAAAGCTCATCTTCCGCTTCCCGCTCATCGCGATCTTTAATCACGATTGCTTTCATCCCATCGTCTTTTGATTTCTTTTCTTTAAAACAAAGATCAAGCGGTTTAAATGCCATTGGATAATCTAATTCTTTCGCTTCCGAATTCAACAGTTTCAATATAAACGCGTTCTTTGATTTCACCTCGTAACCCGTTTTAACCACCATGAATGTGGCGACATCAATGACATGAAAAAACCAAGAATATTGTCGCTCGCTAAACTCAATGACGTGCGCATATTTAGAAAGCATTTTTTCAATCATTTCATCGGCGATTTCAAAGTAATGAAACGGATCAATTCCATAAACAAATTCGGCCATATGTTTAAATTTTGAAATCCGCTCTGGGCCAACTAGGTAGTCTTTTGGTTCTTCAAAGCTACTGAGTCTTAAAAAATTCTTTCCAGAGACTTTAATAAACTCATGCTTTAAAACGCGCTTCTCGGTAAGTTCGTTCAAAGCCGTTTGCAAACGTTCCTTCACTTTGCTTGGAAAAAGCTTTCCCGACATCGGGAGGATCTGAGCAAGATCCATCAATTCAAATTCGACGTATTCGTCGCGATGAACTTGTTGGCGGTATAAAAACAAAGATAGCAAGCGCTGAGAAAATCCATTGCCTAAAGCTTGATAAATTTTTCGGTTAATTTGAGCTGTAAAATTATTTAACAAGTTTTTTAGGATGTACTTACTCAAGGTGACTTGGCAGGTGTCATCGGAGCCCTTTTGAGTTTTAGCACTGATAAACTCAGGGTGATCTAAAATCCCCACGATCGTGTTCATGTAGGCAGCTTTTTCCTGGCTGAAAAAGGACATCACGGATTCGACTTTGGTGACCGCCAACTTTTTAATCGAGAATTTCATATCTGCGTACGTTCGTCCTGAAATTGACAGGTTCAATCGTTTACAGATTGTGGTTAGACGGAAGCGCACAACTCCGTCTGGGTTACGACCTTGCTCATCCCAAAGGTCCATCAAACAAAAAAGAATCTGCATATCAAACGCACCCGGTAATCCGGGATTGATCGACTTCCCGTCGCGAATTATTTCTGAAGTTGCGACAGACAAGACACTTGTGGTTACAACGCCATTTTTTAGAATGGGAACAGAATGGGTGATTTTGCTTCGCTTATCAGAGGCTTTCTTGTCGAAGGAAAAAATGGGCAAAAACATAAAGTTTGCTTCGACTGAAAAATTAGGCCTGGTTTGAAGATCTTCCAGATAGCCTTGCACATAGGTTACGGGCAAATCTTTTGAAGGATCGCTTTCAGGAGTATTTTTAGGTTCGATTCTAAATAAATCATCTTGTTTCATACTCACCCCACTTCCGTGTAAGGACATGAAAATCAGCCTTGTAGTAGTAAGTATTAAGAATATAAATATACTTACTTACATACGTCCTTAAAAAAATGTAAATTTTGACGTAAATCGTTGATATTACATGTTTGAAGCTTCCGTAAAAGGACATAAAAATTTCCGTGTAAGGACAACAAATTTCCGTGTAAGGACAACAAACTATCCGTGAAAGGACATGCCCCTTCCGTGTAACCACAGTACCATTTCCGTGAAAGGACATAGAAAAGAGTCTAAAAAAGCCAAAAAGTGCTGGTTTCAGAGGTCCACTTCCGTAAAACCACAGTCGACGTGAATTCAGCTTCAGAATAAATATAAAATTGTTCAATTTAATTGCTCCCCCACTAATAGAATCACCTATTATTGACCTTTGGTAAATATTTTTCCGCAAAAGGACAACGATTTACTTCCGTAAAAGGACAAGGAATGGTTTTTAGAATTGACCTTAGTGGTTGTTTTTAAAACTTTTGTCCTTAGACGGAAATGGACATTGTCGGTTTACGGAATTTTGAGATCTGCGTTAAAAACCTAACCTGTGGTTTCACGGAAATATAAATCGAATTGTTTCAGTGGGTTTAATTCGGTGGAGAATTTTGGCTTTCTTCTCTCAGTCGAATTTCAAAGCACGTGTGTTTTGAGCTTGGCAAAAACTCCAAAGTCCCATGGTGTTGGTCGATGATCGCTTTCGAAATAGAAAGACCCAAGCCCGTCCCCTCGCCGACAGGCTTCGTGGTAAAAAATGGTTGGAACAGCTTATCGATTACCTCAGAGGAAATGGGCGGTCCAGAATCAGTCACTTGAACGTGAAGGAAACCGTCTTTTTGAAACGCGTTGACTTTGACCCATTTTTCCTCCGATTTTTTAGCGGCAAAAATGGCATTGTTTAATAAATTAATGAGGACTTGTTCCATTTCAACTTCATCCGCTGTATTTAATAGATTATCCAGAATTGTTGAAAATTCTGCGATTTTTATATCAAAATCTACTTCCTCTTGTTTAAGTACATAAAATTGTTTTCTTACGGCAAGCTTCGTCTGTTCATTAACGGACTTGTTTGCTGCAATTTTTAGCACTTTGTTCTGTATATCTGTACTAATAGGCATTCAAAACCACCTCCGTCATTGAAACGCCGTATATTTATTTTGATCTGGTGACTGTTGGCCTTGAGCTGGTTTTTTAGCTCCGGGCAACATTCCCAAAAGGCCACTGAGTGGATTTGGCTTATTTGCCTGGTCCGCATCAGATATATACTGCCACTGTTTGTTATCATTAATTGTTCTGTAAGTCTTAACAGCAGAAATAGTTCCACCATTATATGACTTCGCTGCAGAAACAACCGAAACAATATCATTTCTTATTTTATGTAATAAAATACTATAATCATCATCTGTCGCTTCGTGAAGTGAAAGAGTATGATCATAATTCCACATAAGTAAAGTTACTAATCTTACCGCATCTGCGGAAATATTTGATGT
>CAIMNF010000375.1 GCA_903842755.1 Oligoflexia bacterium | reverse complement strand
TTCTTGGGTCGATTCAGGGGGCATGAGGGGTCCTTTCGTTTAAATTAGTTCTGGTAAACCAATTTTAACGTAAAACCTTTATTCCCCCTGTTTTGTGGTAGAGCCAAAATTAGTGTTGGCCGTTATCCAACTGTGTGTAGTCATCCAACCTAGGAGCCCGAACATTGTGAATAAAAGCAACGTTCGGGTTTTTTACGTAAAGGAGTCCACACCGAGGAGACGTTAATTTTTTAGGACCGCACTGTTCGGATTTAGAGTAGATTTAAAATCCACTTGCTGGGTCAAACTCAATTGCTTCGTATAAAGTTTTTTTCCATCGGTCACCAGACCAATTCCAAATGCAAAGAAAAATAACGACACAAACAGGGTCGATCGCTCAATCCAATACGAGGGCTTAGGGGATGGAGTGCTCATGGGGTCTTTCTCTCTCATTTCTTCGTTAGGGTCGCAAATCCTTTGCAACTCAGCCTTTGTTTCATTATTTCATAGGAGAATCTAAAGCAAAATCGGCATTATTTGCCTACGGGCGCAGGGGCTGTGGTTTCGGCTGGTGGAACGGGCTGATTGCTCATCCGCCAAGGAATTTGTTCTACGTCGGGAAGCAGAACTCGCAAAACCACTCGCCGATTCTTGCCCAAGTTTTCCATGTTCCATGACCCGTCCGGATTTTTGCTCTCCGCCACGGGTTGCGTATCGGCATAGCCAATGGCGAGCAAGTTTTCGGGTTTAAAATCCTGCTCTAAGAATAATCGAACCACCCGAGTTGCACGGGCACTGGAGAGTTCCCAATTGGTTGGATAGATTCCAGCGACAATCGGTTGACTGTCGGTGTGGCCCTCGACCACGATTTTAAATTGTTTTCCGAGCTGTGCCTCTCTTGCATGAATGCTTGCAATTAATTTTTTAAGGACTTGATCGCCTTCGCTTGAAACTTCAGCACTCAAGGAGCCAAAAAACAAAGTCGATTGAAATGCGATGGTGACGCTGTTGCCGTCCGAACTTAAAGTTGCGTCTTTATTCACACCCGCCTCGTTCAGCACATTATTTAAAAAACGACCTAAGTCTTCCGTAGGCGAAGTGTACTTACCGCCAATTTTCTCGACTACATTTTTTTTGGCCTCTTCTAGTTCGTTAGGATTCATTTTTGCCATACTAAAAAGCAAAATAAAAAAAACACACAGAAGGGTCATCATGTCTGCATAGCTAATCAACCAGTTGCCTTCGTCGTGTTCGGCGTGTCGCTTTTTTTCGACCGGTCTCACTGGGGGAATTAATTCGTCGCCCTCTTGCTTTTTTAACTGACGAAGGACAGCCATACCGTTAAGCAGCCTTTCTCTTCAGGCGGTCTTTAGGCATTAAGAAGGAATTCATGGACTCGCGCATATAAACGGGGTTCACTCGCTGCTTGAGTAATACTGCACCTTCAATGATCATCCGCCGGAGCGCAAGTTCTTCTTCGGTTTTTTCTACGAGCGCTTCCGAGATTGGAAGAAATACCAAGTTCGCAAGCGCAATTCCATACAACGTTCCGACCAGTCCGATCGACATCGCAGGCCCAATCAGCTTATCGGCCCCAGGCTGTCCGATCTTTTGTAAAAGCGCGATCATACCTAAAGTGGTCGCCAAGAGACCAAAGGCGGGAGGGTATTTGCCAATCGTCTTAAACATATTCGCATCATGCATTAAGTGATGTTCAATCGTTTTTAGGCGTTGATCCAAAATATTTCGAATTTCACGTTCGGTTAGGATTCCATCGGAAACAAGAGTCACTGCTTCTTTCAAAAAAGGGTGCTTAATATTTTGGATTACTTCTTGAGAGCCCCCCAGGCCTAAAGAAAACTTTTTGTTTAGTTCCAAGAGCTGTTCAATGGTTCCATGATAATCCACCTGGCTTTTACCGATTAACCTTAGAAAAAATATTT
>CAIMNF010000374.1 GCA_903842755.1 Oligoflexia bacterium | reverse complement strand
TTGATTTTGATGCGGCAATTTCAGCGCATCTTGATTGGAAAATGAAGTTAAGTCGATACCTCGAAAAACCCGATGGAAGCTTAGATCCTGAAAAAGTATGCTTGGATAATGCATGTGCATTGGGTAAGTGGATCTATGGTGAAGGTAAAACCTATGAAGGCCACAGTGAATTCGCAAATTTGCGTTCTGCCCATGGCGAGTTCCATAAAACTGCTGCTGAAGTAATCGTAATGATTAATCACAATCGAAGAGGGGACGCTGAAAAGATTCTCTCACCTGGTGGTAAGTACCTCCGGACTTCTGATTTTTGTGTGGGCTTGATTAGAAAACTTAAGGCCGACCTAGAGTCGGATAAAAGTACATTTGCCGCCTAGTCGGCAAAACACGATAATTATTTGACTGAATTTAACTAAAGCTTCTGTTTGCCAATTTGCTCGCTTGCGATATTGACATGATCTCATCAGTATAGTACCCTATCGGGGTATGGGTACTACTAAAAAAAATTCGAAAAAACCACCTGCCAACTTTGTCAATCCTCACGCACAATCCAATATCGAAGAAATTCCTCGAATTTTAAAAATTCAGGGTCAAATTGAAGGTGTTAAAAAAATGATCGAATCGAAGCGCCATTGTTACGAGGTGATTCATCAAATTCGAGCTGTTCACGCCGCACTCAGAAGTTTAGAGTCTAATATCCTAGAAAATCATATTGAACATATTTTATCAGAAATCATTGAGTCAAAGTCGACGAGTCTTAAAAGCGAAAAAACAAAAGATCTTTTAAATATCCTAAAAGGTAAATGCATTATTTCAGCGAGTGGAAATTGATATGAGTGAAAATCAAAAAGTAGGCGGTTTTAATGAGAAAGATTTTGTTCCAAAAGGAGCAATTGCCTTTTTTGTTTTGGTTCTACTCATCATGAGTTCAATTTGGCTTTTTGTATATTTTTTAATGATTAGACAAGCGTGAGGTGACAAATGAGTTTCTCAAATATTGATGCCACAGAAAAAAAAGTGGTGACTGTTGCGGTTTTGGTTTCTGCTGGGCATTTAATGCTAATTGCATACGCTGCAATGTTTCTAAATATTTCAGTACCGACTTGTCAGCCGAACGAAAAGCTTTTTACCGAACCAAGTATCTCGAAGATAGGAGATCTACGATACGAAGTGCATTATGTGGCAAAAATGTGGAACTTTCTTCCTAAAAAACTAGTCCTTCCTAAAGGTGCGACGGTTGATTTTTATTTAGGAAGTAATGACGTGAATCACGGGTTTCACATTAACGGCACTCATGTGAATTTAATGGCAGTTCCCGGAGTAGTGAATAAAGCGACTCAAACGTTTCGTGAAAACGGTAACTATCCCATCGTTTGTCATGAATATTGCGGGTTCGGACATCAGAACATGAACGCAGTAATTTTAGTTTCCGACAAAGTAACCGAAGCGGTTTTTGAAGATTCTGCTCAAGCCAGCGAATCAAAGCTTGAGTTATCGGCAGCGGCGAAATCTGGTAAAGAGTTGTTCGGAGTAAAGGGATGTACGGCTTGCCATAATGTCGACGGAGCGGCAGGTGGAGTTGGACCAAGCTTTAAGGGGCTCTATGGGAGAACCGAAGAGATGCAGGATGGAGTAAAAGTCACTGCTGACGATGCATACATAACAGAATCTATTAAAGAACCACTTAAGAAAATTGTAAAAGGGTATAACCCTGTCATGCCGGTACTTCCTGTTTCAGACGATGAAATTAAAAACATAATTGAGTACATCAAATCCATAAGGTAAAACTGAAGATGAAATATCCAAAAAGTTTAAAAAATATTATTGTTACTGAACTGAGTTTTCCCGCTGTTTTCTTAGTTTTTGGGATTTATCATGGACTTATTCAGGTTTTATTACGAGCAGGAATTATAAAAACCACAGAGTTGTTTGGGATAAACTATTATCAGGGGCTAACCGGGCACGGCGTGATTAATGCTATTATATTGACTACTTTTTTTGCGGTGGCTTTCGGGCATGTTCTAGTATTTCAAGTGTTAGGCAGAGTTCAAGAGACGTTTGCAAAAGTTTCGATGTGGTTAATGCTCGCTGGAGCATCTAGTGCGCTTTGGGCGGTTTTTGCTGGGAAAGCTAGCGTCTTATACACATTTTACCCACCTCTGAGAGCCCATCCAGTATTTTACCTAGGACTTGCAATCTTTATTGTTGGGAGTTGGCTTGCTTTATATAGTTGGATAGGGCCGACAATGGATTGGTATAAAACCAATCAAAATAAAAAGCTCCCGCTTTCTGTGCTTGGAATTTTAGTGACATTCATTCTATGGCAGATCGCTACTCTTCCGGTTGCGGTCGAAGTTTTGGGTCTACTTCTGCCTTGGTCCCTTGGTCTCACAGATCATATTAACGTGGTTCTCTCGCGCACGCTATTTTGGTTCTTTGGGCATCCACTCGTCTACTTTTGGCTATTACCTGCATACGTTGCCTATTATAATATTTTGCCGAAGGTAGCGGGTGGGAAGCTTTATAGTGATTTCGCCGGAAGATTCGCATTTCTTATGTTTTTAATGTTTTCGAGCCCTCTTGGGTTGCACCATCAGTTTTCTGATCCAGGGATATCCAGTGATTGGAAAGGGATTCATACTGTATTAACTTCAATTGTAGCTATTCCGAGTATGATGACTGCTTTTACTTTGGCCGCTTCATTAGAACTTGCAGCAAAAATGCGGGGCGGTACGGGGTTATTTTCGTGGTGGAAGAAGCTTCCGTACTTTGATGAATCAAGATTGTTGTTTCCATACTTTTTTTGTGGATTAATGATCTTTATTTTCGGTGGAGCTACAGGCGTTGTCAATGCTTCCTATAATGTGAATCAAGTGGTTCATAATACAGCTTGGGTTCCTGCGCACTTTCACTTAACGGTTGCAGGCCCAGTATTTCTTTCCATTATTGGACTGACTCTCTACATTTTGACAGGAATTCAGGGAAAAAAAATTCAAGCTCCGAAGCTTGCCATGATTGTACCTTATACTTGGATGGTGGGAGTGATGATTATGTCTTCTGGTCTTTTCATTGGTGGACTAAGAGGCGAACCACGTAGAAGTAATTTGGGTGTAAGTTATCTAAACCCAAGTGCGCCAGAATTTAGACCCGATTGGGTATTATCGACCACACTTGCGGCAGTGGGTGGAACCATTATGACGATCGGTATGGTGATCTATTTTTATGTCTTAGTGCGATCGTTATTGGCTAAATCTGAAAGTCAGAATGAAATCGACTTTTCACTCCCTCTTTCTGAGCCCTTTCATGATGAAGATGTTGGAATTGTGAAAAGATTAAAACCTTGGATTATCGGCGCGGTATTAATGGCAATCTTAGCCTATGCTCCACCAATCTATCAAATTTTACGAGATGGTAATCCGGGTGGGCAAGCATTTACGCCGGATAGTCCAATTTCAATATTTCAAAATAATGGAGATCGGAAATGAATTTGATTCGAATTTTTGGATTAACATTAATTCTTATTCCACGGGTATGTCTTGCAATGTATTCTGCCTCGCCACCGAATGATGTACAGATCGCATCATTTTCATATATGAATGAAGAAGGGGTAGAAGCTAAAATATCAAACGTAATTAGTCGAAATAAGGCATTAATTTTGGTGCCCGCGTATTTCAATTGCAATTCTACTTGTCCACTGCTTGCTGAGAACTTAAAGAAGTCAATATTAGCATCAAAAGACTCCGGGCTATTGAATGTTCTTTTTCTCTCTTTTAATTCAGACGACAGCAAAACGACGATGAGTATGTTTCGTGAACATCATAAACTTCCTTCGAATTGGGCAATGGGGGTCATTAAAAATCGATCAAGCGCAAAAGACTTTCTGGCTCAATTTCAGTATACATTTCAAAAAACTGAAAACGGGTTTGATCATCCTAATGCTGCCTACGTTTTTAGCCCCGATAGCTTGATTTGGACTGGGAGTCTCTTTGGAGTCGAGAACACCATTTCGGAAGTAGAGTCCGCTTACCAGAGTGCTGTTCTTGCGAATCAAGCAGGTGTAGGTGCTACATTTTTAAGATTTATAGGAAAACGCGAATACATAATTCTATTCGGTATTTTTGGAACGATTATTCCATTGTTTTATGTTTTTTGGTTCTTTGCACGCAGAAAGCGGTACATAGAGGTAGGAAGCCATGGGTGAGAATTATACAACTTATGCTTTTCCAGTTCTAATTTTAGTGTTTTTTTTCTACCGAATTTTGAGAGGGAAACAGATGAAAAAGATACTGCCAGATTTAATAAAAAATGGTGCTGTGATTATTGACGTTAGGTCTACATCGGAGTTCGCTCAAGGCGCAAATCAAAGTAGCATTAATATTCCACTTGATCAGCTATCCGAAAAAAGTTTAAGTAAATTCGCTAAAGATATACCGATCATTCTTTGTTGTGCGAGTGGAATGAGAAGTGGGATTGCTGTAAGTACTGTGAAAAACTTTGGATTTAGTAACGTAGTCAATGCCGGTCCTTGGACCAATACCTTGTAAAGGAAGGAAATGAAAATGAGTGAAATGAATAGAAGAAAGTTTATGCTTGTAGCCACCCAGGTGGCAGGAGTAGCAATTTTTTCAAGGAGTATTTTGAAAGGCTTGTTTAGTTCGGCAGAAGCTGCTGAGCCTTTAAAGACAGTGACTGATCTAAAAATGCTAGATCCAAAAGACACCCTCGCATCCGCAGTTAAATATGTGGAGGATTATAAGAAATCGCAGACTTCAAAAGGTAACCATTGCGTGAGTTGTCAATTTTATGCAAAAAAAGAGAAGAGAGCAGGAAAAGAAGTCGGTACTTGCACCATATTCCAAGGCAAACTTGTTTATGGTAACGCTTTTTGTAATTCATACAGTAAAAAAGCATAATTTTAAATTCTAAGTTAGGCACCTTCTTTTGAAGGTGCCTAACTTTATAGTTTTGAGAGTAGGAACTGCTTCAAGTCTGAACTTGAAAGTGCTCCACTTTGTCTTCCTATTTCGACACCATTTTTAAAGAGGAGCAAAGTAGGAATGCTTTTGATTTGAAAATTTTGAGCAGAGTTTACACATGTTTCGGTATTCGCTTTGACAAAAGTCGCTTTGCCAAGAAGCTCTTTTGCTATAGCGGTAAACGTTGGAGTAAAGACTTTACAGGGGCCGCACCATTCGGCCCAAAAATCAACAACGACCAAATTTTCGCAATTTGAAATCAATTTTTTAAGGCCAGCATCAGACGCTTCTTGAACTCCATGATGAAAGGGTAACTCGCTTTTGCAGTTGCCACAAATGGCCTGTGCGAATAGTACCTTTTCGTTTGATACACGGTTCAATTTCTGGCAATGAGTGCAAAACACAAGTGTATTCATTTGGTTATCCTTGGTTAATGGTTTTCCTTATCATGTGATTTTAAAATCATGATTATCATTCTGATGTTGATGAGTAAAAATCGCCAGAATTGAAACACGATCGACCTTCTCAGTCTTAACGTGCGTTCGGTAGGTATAATTGCTTGTTCGTTCATTTGCTCGTTCCCTTCATTCTGGAATCATCCACCAAAAGAGTTTTGCTTTCGCTTTATAGATAAAAAGATAATGAAGCAGCTTTTTTAGCCAGTGCCCAGCAAGTCCGATTTCACCAGTGGTAAGGCTAAGGTCTCGCCCGAACTTAGGATATTTTTTGTAATCGGGTACAATCGGAAACATCGTGATTGAAGCTGCACTTCCTCGTGTCATGTGTGCGCCTGTAGAAGCAATGCACGCCGCTCCGATTTCGGCTAAAGAGAGTACACGAGAAGGCTTTTTTGAACGTGTTTCAATCATTTCCTTTATGGTACGAGCGATCATCTTTCCCATCATGGCGGAGGGCATACCCGTTCTCGGTGGTGCTGGTGAGATGGGTGTTCCATTTGTGCTCTTTATTGGTTTAGAAATCGCATGCGGAGGTGCGAATGCAATTCCAATAGCAAATATGTTTGAATAAGATGTTTGGTAGGTTTTCGGCCAATCCTCAGCAAGCCATTCATCAAATCCTTTTGCTAGGTAATTTGCATCAACCTTCATGAAACGATTCGCAGAGAATAAGGTGTCTGTAATTTCGCTACCATCTGACTTAAATGCTTTGAAATGTACGCCTGTGAATGGTGGCAGTAGCATAGCGAAGTCAAATTCAAGATCGTGGAAGGTTCCGTCGAGTTGCTCATAACTGAGTTTTTTGTTCACAACCAGTTTGACATGAGCGCCACAGATTGCTTCAATGCCGCGTTCCTCAAATAATGATTCAGCAAAAAGTTTTCCCGATGTAATAAATTCAGGCGTTTTTAGCCACATTCCGCCGACGCCGAAGTCGCCCACTTCTTTTTCATTAGTGATAAAGATTAGTTTTGCATTTTCTCTAACCCCATTTTCTCTCAGTAGGTGATCTACGTTAAATACGTATTCAAATGCAGCACCTTCGCAAGTGCATAAGCCATGGCCCATTCCGATGACAAGCGTGCGATGTTGTCCTTTTTTTAGGTCTTGAATAATTTCTTGAAGTTTTTGAGAGGCATAAATTGCGTGGTCTGCGGTGCATACCGAAAGAGAGTGGTGATCAGGGCCTAGTCCCGGAGTGGCTTCAAAGTTAAGTTTAGGGCCAGTTGCATTGATGAGGAAGTCGTATTCAAGAATGCTTTCATTATTCAGGTTTGATTGATCTGTATGTTGAATTTTGATGTAAGGTGATGAGTGAGTGACATCTCCCTCCGGATAGATTGCAATGCCGTTACCTTGTGTAAAATTAATTCCTTGTTTCTGATAGATTGGAGGAAGTTCAAAAGACACTTGCTCCTCGCTCATTTCTCCAACTCCAACCCAAATGTTAGAAGGAATCCAGTTCCATTTCGTTTTAGGCGAAACAACATGTACTTCGTGTTTGCTTGATAAGAGCCTTCTTAAATAAAGTGCTGCTGTGTGACCTGAAATGCCTGCGCCCATTACAACGACTCTCATATTAAATTCCTTTCAAGCTTTGGATCGCTTTTTCGAGAGATGCATCGGCCGTTTTTGATAACTCTTGAAGTTCTGGTGAATTTAATGTTTTCATCATGAAGGAAGGCTTAATTAGCTTTATGCTCAAAGAATTGGCTTTTTCTTCTAAAACGACATTGCAGGGAATCAGGAGAAGCATATTTGAATCGCGTTGATAGGCCTCGTATGCAAGGGTGGGATTGCACGCCCCTAGAATCGTTATTTTTGGAAGCGTAATTCCGAGTTTTTCTTTAATCTTCTGATCGAAGTCAATTCTTGTTAGTATACCAAAGCCGATCGATTTTAATGCTTCGGTTATCTTTGAAATCCCAGTTTCAATATCTGCGTTTAGGTTGATTTCGAAGTTCATAAAAATTTCTCCTTATTTAAAATGAGCCAAGCCTTCTGTGACCTTATTCCCATTCAGGCTGACTTCATAGTTTATAGGCACTGATTTTGAGAGCATTGCGCTGACGCCACAGTACTGGGTTTGTGAGAGTGTAATCGCCTCAATTAGTTTTTCTGGTACTATTTGCCCCGTTGCTTTGAACTTAAGTAGAATTGATTTAAATACAATGGGATGACCGCTGTCGCTTGCTTCAACTTCTGTATCCACCTCTAAAGTTTCAACAGGTTCCTTATATTTCTTGAGTAAAGCAATTACGTCCATTGCGGTGCAGCCTGAAAGACCGATTGCAACAAGTTCCTTTGGTGTAAAGCCTTGGCCTGAACCGAGTGGAGGTTTTGAATCAAGCGAAACCTGAGACCCTTCGATTGAGCCAGTAAACTGCATTTTTTGATTCCATTTTAATTCTGTTTTCATGATTCATTCCTCAAGCTAGAGTTTCTGTTTTGATTATAAATTCAGGCGGATTTAGTAATGTCTTTTTAACTGAGCATAAATTTGCCGCTGAAATTACAGCGGTTTTGTATTTTTCTGGAAACCCAGCAGGAAGATGGATGGTTAAATTAACGCTTTTCAATTTGTGAGTTTCCTCGTCCCAAACCGCATCTTCAGTAAGCGAGAGTCCATCGATTTCGATTTTTCTTTCCTCACAGAAGGATTTTACAAAGTAGCCAGCGCAAGTGCCTATTGAAGCCAAAAACAAGTCAAATGGGGCCGGAGCTGACCCGTCTCCTTCGTTGTCCTTGGGTTGATCGGTAATTACTGTGAAACCGTCAAAAGTTGCCGATACCTTCTCATTGCCCGGAAAACTGATCTTTAATTGCATATATTTTACTCCAAAATATCATATTGACTTAATATTACCCTAATGTGATATTAGAATTAAGTCAATATGATATTAGAGGTGCTAAAATGAAATCAGTCGATGTGGCAGTAATACTGGATAAGTGTGATGAGGTGAGTGGCATACTGAAGTCTCTTTCTCATCCTGTGCGATTAAAAGTATTGTGCCATGTGATGGACAAAGAAAGGACTGTAAACGAGCTGACCGAATTCTGTGGTATCTCACAGTCGGCCATGTCCCAGTTTTTGACCAGAATGAGGGCTGAGGGGGTTTTGAGTTCGAGAAGATACGGAACTTTTGTCAACTACAGTTTAGCCGACCCAAAACTAAAAAGACTTTTGAAATCGATCAAGGAGATTTATTGTAAATGAAAAAAATAATTTTGTTGGTTGGAATAGCATTTTCTGGTTTTTCTCATGCCGAAGTTATTTCATTTGAAGAGTTATGGTCTAATGTTAAGCGGAATTCACCAGTGATATCTCGTGAGGAACACAATTTAAAAGCGTCAGAGCTTGGCGTTTCTAGATTGAGTTACCACTGGCTTCCTTCGCTGTCGCTTGGGGCTTCCGCATTTTCAACCAATGATCCCGCATCAAATTTCTTTTCCAATTTATCTCAGCGCCAAGTGACCGGTCTTGATTTTAATCCGACAACATTAAATCAGCCGGGTAATCATACGTTTGAAACCGCAACACTTGGCTTAGATCTTCCGCTTTATGAAGGCGGAAGAAAGTCTGCCGAATATGAAGCTCAGAGTAAAGTGCGAGATGCGCAAAAGTTCAATCAGCAAGCAATTATTTTAAATGAATATGTGGAATCAGCGCTCAATTACGCAAAGGTCATGTCTTTCGCGGTTGCAAGAGAGCGTCTTGCCACTTTGTCAATGAGAGTCTCGGAATTGCTTTCACGTTATTCAATTGGCAGTCAATCTAATCCAGTGGGGTATTCAGGATTGCTCGGTCTTCGTAGTCTCAAAAATCGAGTTGCAGGTGAGTTGCTTGTGCTTCAGTCGAAAGAGTTTTCAACTAAGGGAGCATTGTCGGAAAAAATAAATCGTAAAGAGCAAGATTGGTCACCTCAGCGTGATGATTCACTAAAATTTTTAGAGCGTGCTTTAGTGCTGACAAAACAAGAGGGTCCTTCGCTAATGGAATTGTCATTACAATCAAAAGCTGAAGCGCTCGATGCAATGAAATCTGCTGAGCGATCACGCTTCTTGCCTAGAGTTGGTTTATTTGCAAACGAAGGCCTAACCCATGGAGATCGCGATACGGGGAATGCTTTTACCGGGGGTATCTATTTGCACTGGTCACTGTTTAATCCGGAAAGTTTAAATCAGGTTTCAGAAAAAGAAGAGCTTCATCTTGCGTCGGTTTCAGAGGTGGCGGCTTTAAAATTATCAAGTGCGATTTCTAGAAATTCACTGACTCAGAATGAGTCGTCAATGAAACAAAACTTTGCGCTTCTGATTGAAAGCGAGAGTTTGCTTTCAGAGCAAGTAAAGGTAGCAAGTCGTTTGTTTCAGTCGGGTTCAATTTCAGCCCTTCAGTTGGCAGAAGTTTTGAATCGCAGGGTTGATTTAATTTTAAATTTAATGGAAGTAGAGCAAGGGCTAATTGAGATTCGAGGAAAGCTAATGATGCTTTCACGTGAAAGTGGTGCAAATTTATGAGTCAATCTAAGGTTAAAGTAGAAGGTTTTGCGGGCAAAATTGCAGCTCAATTTCTTCATTCTAAACTGACCCCCGTTATCGCGGTTTCTTCAGTGTTGCTTGGGCTGATGGCAGTATGGCTCACTCCCAAAGAAGAAGAACCACAGATCTCAGTTCCAATGGTTGACGTGAGTGTGGGTGCTCCCGGTTTAGAGGCATCAGAAGTAGAACGAAAAGTGACTGAGCCAATTGAGCGTGCGCTTTGGGGGCTTGATGGAGTGGAGTACGTTTATTCTGCTTCGCGTGCGCATGGAACATTGGTTACCGTTCGCTTTAAGGTGGGCGAACCGATGGAGCCGAGTTTGGTGAAGGTTCACCATAAGCTCATGTCAGTTCGATCGGAACTTCCGAAGCTAGCAACTCAGCCTGAAGTAAAAGCATTTTCAATTGATGATGTTCCTTTTTTGACTCTTAGCTTTAGTTCAAAAACACTTTCTTCTTATGAGCTACGTACCAAGGTTGCGCCGCTTGCCCGCGAGTTTTCAAGCACGCCTGATTTAGCGAAAGTTGAATTAAAAGGCGGGCAAAAAAGAGCGATCCGCGTAGTCGTGAATCCGCAGCTTTTAGCTCAAAAAGGAGTTTCCCTGCTTACGGTTGCAGATCAACTCCAAAAAAGTAATGTGAGTTTTCCTGCTGGAAAAAATTGGGCAGAAAATGAGGTCTTTGATGTTGATGTCGGAGGACGTCTTACTTCTTCAAGCGAGGTGGGTGCGATTCCACTTGGGCAACGGGGTGGAAGGGTGGTGCTTTTACGGGATGTTGCGACCATTACTGACGGTCCAGAAGAGTTGACCCATGCGTCGGTTATCTTTGACAAATCAAATGGTGGTGAGGCCGCCAATGCGGTCTCGATTGTTTTTGCAAAAAGAAAAGGCACTAACGTTGTTGAATTATCAGACCGTTTATTAGAGCGTGCAAAAACTTTTTCAAAAGAATTGCCTGATACGATTAGAATGACTGAGGTTCGAAACTATGGTTCGACTGCGGATGAAAAATCGAAAGAGCTGATCGAACACTTATTGATTGCAACCTTGTCGGTTGCAGCACTCATTGCTCTGGTGATGGGATTTCGTGCATCGCTCGTAGTGGCGATTGCAATTCCAGTTACGCTTGCGCTCACCTTAGCAATTTATTATTTCTTGGGCTACACCCTCAATCGCATTACCTTGTTTGCGCTTATTTTCTCAATCGGAATCTTGGTTGATGATGCCATTGTAGTGGTTGAAAATATCGAACGACATTTGGCCGAGAATCCGCATTTTGGAATTGGGCGTGCAACCTTAGAGGCTGTATCCGAAGTCGGAAATCCTACCATTCTCGCCACTTTTACGGTGATCGCAGCCATTCTGCCGATGGCGTTTGTACGAGGCATGATGGGACCTTATATGAAGCCGATTCCCATCGGTGCGAGTCTCGCGATGATTTTGTCGTTAATGGTTGCGTTTATCGTGACCCCTTGGGCATCGGTGCGGATCATTAAAAATCACGAGCACAAAAAGATAGACGCTAAAGAGAGTATGCTCGATCAGATTTATCGTAAGGTCATGAATTCTCTATTGAGTTCACGAGTTTCAGCAATGAAGTTTGGTGCGTTGACTTTAGGTTTATTTTTAATTGCTTTATCTCTTCTTTACATCAAGGCAGTAAAAGTAAAAATGTTGCCGTTTGACAATAAAAACGAGTTTCAAGTGTTAGTGGATTATCAAAACACGACGCCTCTCAAACAAACGCTTCATTTATCTGAAGAGCTTTCGAAGATTCTTCTGCAGAATAATGAAGTAAAGAAAGTTCAGGTGTTCGTAGGTGATTCAGCACCTTTCTCGTTTTCAGGTATGGTAAAACATACTTTTCTGCGTGGAGAAGATGATCAAGCCGATCTTCAAGTGGTATTGAGCGAGAAGAATGATCGTAAAGTTTCAAGCCATCAGATTATCGAAAGCTTGAGGCCCGCAATTACCGAGTTTGGTAATAAGTATGGAGCGGTCACGAAGGTGCTTGAAATTCCACCTGGGCCGCCGGTACTGGCAACGATGATTGCAGAAGTGTATGGCCCGACACGAGAATCTCGTGAAAAAGTTGCAAGTGAGATTTATGACGTCTTCAAAAATGAAAAAAGCGTTGTGGATCTCGATACGACTTCGAGATTAGGGCGCCCAAGGCAGGTCTATAGCTTTGACTACTTAAAGGGCGGAGAACTCGGTGCGAGCGCAGATCAGTTTGCGGGGCTTGGGCATGCAATTTTTTCTGAATCGAGAACAGCTTTTTTAAATGAATCAAATCATCCCGAAGATATTGGAATTGATCTTTCAGTGAAAAACGAAGTTCGCTCAAGTGTTCGGCCTTTTCAAAGTGAGATGATTCCATCTTTTGAATCAGGGAGCTTGAACTCCGAACTACTCAGTCAAAAACCAAAAACTCTTGAATCACCTACATTATATCGTAAAAATCTGAAGCCTGTTTCGTATGTGATGAGCGAACTAAGCGGGAGTGAAGAAGCACCTGTCTATGGAATACTTAAACTTCAACCTCAGATTCATTATCCAACTCAAACCGCTGACGTTCCTTGGAATACAAATGCACCCGTCGTGAAGTGGGATGGCGAGTGGTACATTACTTACGAAGTATTTCGAGATTTAGGGGGCGCATTCGCGGTGGTGATCGTGCTGATCTATATATTGGTATTGGGTTGGTTTCGAAGTTATGCCGTGCCACTCGTCATTATGGCTCCGATTCCAATTAGCTTAATTGGGATATTGCCCGGGCACGCGATGCTTGGCGCCTATTTTACTGCTACTTCGATGATCGGCTTTATTGCTGGGGCAGGAATCATTGTGAGGAATTCGATTATCTTAGTCGATTTTATTGAGCATCAACTCAAAAAAGGAATGAAGCTAAAAGATGCTGTTATTAGTGCTGGTGTATTGCGATTTAGACCGATGCTTTTAACTGCGGCGGCTGTCGTTGTTGGAAGTGCGGTAATGCTTGCAGACCCGATTTTTCAAGGCTTGGCGGTAAGCTTGATGTTTGGTGAAGTGGCAGCAACATTGCTCAGTCGTTTCGCGGTCCCGGTGCTTTATTACTGGTTCGTTGGAAAAACGCGAGAACGCGTAATCCAAACTGAAGTTAAACAAGAGCAAGAAGGAGAAATTTATGTCAATTGATAATCAAATTAGAGCGTTCGCGGGTGTTTTTATTATGGCGAGTTTATTACTTGCTCAATATCACAATCACAATTGGTTATATTTTACTGCCTTTGTAGGGCTCAATCTTTTTCAATCGAGTATTACTGGATTTTGCCCGCTTGAAATGATTTTAAGAAAAATCCAAAACAAGTCTGTGTAATAAGAAAGAAGGAAATGATTATGAAAAAGAATATTCATCCGGTAGAGCGTGCGGTTCGCGTAGTAGTGGGTATTGGCTTAGTAATTTGTGTGTTTTTTGGACCTCAAAATCCGTGGTTCTGGCTTGGTTTAGTCCCACTGGCAACAGGTTTAATGGGCTGGTGTCCACCTTATGCACTCTTGGGAATTAGCACATGCAAGACAAAGTAAAGCCTTGGAATGATCGTTATTCGGGAGCAGATTTTTACTATGGAACTGAGCCTAATGATTTTTTGAAAGAGTGCGCGTCCCAAATTCCCGCTCAAGGCAAAGTTTTGTGCTTGGCTGAAGGCGAGGGAAGAAATGCTGTGTACTTAGCGTGTCTGGGTTATGGGGTCACTGCTGTTGATCAATCAGAAGAGGGGTTAAAAAAGCTCAAGCAATTGGCTGAAAAACATAATGTTCAGATTGAAACGATTGTTGCAGATCTTAATGAATTTGAGATTGCTGAAAATTACTGGGACTCAATCGTGTCAATCTGGTGTCATGTTCCTCCAGTGCTTAGGAAAAGGCTTCATGCGGATATCGTTAATGGTTTGAAAAGTGATGGGATATTGATTTTAGAGTCTTATCATCCTAGGCAGTTAGACTTTAAAACGGGTGGTCCTCCTGTAGCTGACCTCATGATGACTAAAGAAAACTTAGAGATTGAACTAGAGGGACTTAACTTTAAAACACTTCAAGAAATCGAACGAGATGTTCAAGAGGGTAAAGGTCACTCTGGAATGGGCGCAGTAACTCGGTGTTTGGCTATTAAAATGTAATGATTCTATCAAGAGCATTTTTCTTAATAATAGGGCTTTATTGTCTTTCCTCTTGGTCATCATCCGGGATTGCGTTGCTCATGGGAGTAATTCTCGCTGTAGTAATAGGAAATCCTTGGGCCAATCAAACTAAGATCCTCACTCACAAATTGTTGAGTTTAGCGGTAATGGGTCTTGGTGCAGGCATGAATCTCACCGTGGTGGCAAAAGTGGGCCTTCAGGGGGTTGGGTATACTGTCCTTAGTATTATGCTTGCATTCATTTTTGGTACACTCTTAGGAAAAGCTCTCAATACCACTCGCGATACATCATTGTTATTAACGGTGGGAACCGCAATTTGCGGAGGTAGTGCAATCGCCGCTGTAGCGCCCGTAATCAGGGCAAAGGATCACGAGGTTTCTGCTTCATTGGGTGTTGTTTTTGTACTCAATGCTGTTGCACTTTTTCTGTTCCCTTGGGTTGGTCACCATTTGCAATTGAGCGAAAGTCAATTCGGACTTTGGAGTGCCCTTGCGATTCACGATACGAGTTCAGTGGTAGGAGCCACGCTTCAGTACGGTTCTCACGCACTTGAAGTTGGTACATCAGTGAAGTTAGCGAGAGCGCTTTGGATCGTACCAGTGACATTTTCAATTGGATACTTTGTGGTAAGGAGAGATTTAACTGCAGATCCGAGTAAAAGGATACAGGCAAAGAAGCCTTGGTTTATTTTTGGATTTATTCTGATTGCTGCACTTGTAACTTGGATTCCGGCGTTGAAAGTTGCTGGTCACTATATCGAAATCGGATCGAAAAGACTTCTTGTACTAACACTGTTTTTAATAGGCACAAATCTGAGTCGAGAGACTCTAAAAATGGTTGGTTTTAGGCCTTTCGCGCAAGGGTTTTTGCTTTGGGCAATTATGGCAATGAGCTCGTTATTTGTGATTTATGAAAAATTTATTTCGTAACAGGCGGAATTTTTTTCGAAGTAAAAACACCAAGCTGATTATAAACATAAATGCAAAAACAATCGGAAGAGTTCAAACTAAAAATCCGTCGTCTCAGCCCCAGGAGCCATTTGATACGTGTCCGTGAGGTCATCTTGAGTGACCTCGGCGATCGAATCGAGAGCGGTCAAAAAGTAGTCTTTTTTAAGAGTGACGACCTGAAACTTCCAGCCCTCCGGAAGATTCAGTTTTGACCCTAAGTTTTCAAGGCTCGCTAGAGTTTGAGATTCTTTTTCTAGGCTATAACTCTGCATGAAATAGACTCGGTTGTTTGAGTCGATCAATTGAAACTCTTTTTGTCCGGCTAAGAAAACCGCGGTGGTTTTTCTAGCTACGTGATGGATGCGGTAAGGTTTTCGGTTGAGTAAAAGATCACTGAGTGAAACTTTTAAGATTCCAGCCTTTCTCATGGCTAAACCGTTAAAATCTTTGATCTCGGCATTTTGGAGCGACGAATCTTTAAATCCATCAATCGTCCAATGCCTAGGCCCGTTCAAGATTGCTGTTTTAGAATGGTTCTCTTTTTTAATCGTTTTAGCGTTTAATTTACTCCAGAGGTCTTCAGGGCACTCATTGAGTCCGATGGTATTGTAGACATCGAGTTGTTTCGGAAAAAGCACACCGCCCGTGCCTAAAAGAACTTCGCAATAGCGCACGTCTCGTAGGTTTAACGTGTCTGCCGCATGAGAATACGCTGCTAGTGTTGTACCCGTCAGAAATAGAATGAAAGAGATCGAACGGTTTATAGTGCTTGGAGTGAGTTTCATGGAGTTGCCCTTTTTTGTTCGGTGTTCATCAATCGATCCCAGAGAAGAAAATAAAGTCCGTAATTGCCGTTGTAAAAACGATGGTGTCCATTGTGGTGGGTTGCAGTGTTGAGCAATTGTCCATAGATATTTTTACGGATGCTTCCTGGCATGATTTCTAGGCTCAGGTGCCCATAGATATTGTAGAGCATCGAAAAGAAACTAAAGCCGACTAAGATTTTTTGATGAAGCGGAATTAAAAACACTAAGGGCACGATCCAGATCATTTCGAGGAACGCTTCTATCGGATGAAAAGACTGCGCAGCCAGTGGTGACGGGTTAGTCGAAAGATGATGAACCCTATGGATACGATTGAAGAGTGCGGGTTGGTGGACAAGCCGGTGCATCCAGTAAAAGTAAGTGTCGTGGATCAGCAAGAGTGCTGGAAACGAAAGCACGCTCCACCAGATAGGCTGCTTTTCAAGCTCAAAATAAAGCTGAGTGTGGGGCCTAACGTGTGAATTAAAAATGAGAGCAAAGATCGATCCGTAAATAAAGAACGTGAACGTTGAATATTTGAGTTCCCGCAAAAAATCATTTTTTTTGAGTGGAATTTTTTGGATGCGATGTTTTTGAACAAACGAATCTCGCGTTTTTAAAACGAGGAGTGTTGCGCCTCCGGCAAAAACAAAATAGCGCAGTGCTTGAATCGTGGTGATCGCAAAAAATGTTCTAGCGTAATCGTCGAGCATCGTCATATCTTGATCATATGAGCATTTGCTCAGGCTGACAACTCGCGCGGAGTTCAGATCAAATTATGATCCTATTTTGATCGGCCACTTAGGAGGTAACACCATGAAAAGAAAACCAAAATCGAGTCAAGGAGAAGCAACCAAGCAGACGATACTTCAGGCGGCTGTTCAGATCGTGCTCAGTGACGGAATGGACTCATTGAACACGAATGGACTAGCGAGAAGAGCGGGGGTCAGCGTGGGCACGCTCTATCAGTATTTTAATAATAAGGATGAGATCCTACTCGAGCTGCTTCTTGCGAGCATGGAGCGGCGAATGCAGAAAGTGAAAGACGCCGTCACGCTTTCAATGGCATTTAAAAGTTCGAAAGAAATTATCGATCGACTGATTGATGCTCTTTTTGAAGCGGATAGTATTGAATCTGAGAAGTTAGAGTTTTTGTTATTTCCATGGGCGCTTGCGAATCAACCGAAAGCCGCGATGAATTTGGTTCATCGGAATCGCGAATCGATTCACCCGCTTCTTAAATTACTACTCGTGACGAAAGAGCCAGGTCTAAAAAGTCGCGATATCGATGCTGTTTCTTTTATTCTTTTGCAAGCCGTAAGGGGTACTTTAGTGGGTCGCACGATGCCTGAAGGAAAAGATTTAAGTGAGATTTCGCTTAAAAAAGAACTGAAACATCTGTTTTTTGCAATGCTGAGCCCACCCAAATGAAATAAAAAAGCATGAAAACGTTTAAGCTTTCATGCTTTTTAATGAACTGAATTGCGTAAACCGAATTATTTTTCCGCCTTTTTGTCTGAGTGAAGTTGTTTCATTGCAGACTTACAGCCGGGAGAAATGGTAAATGTTTTTTTATTGTTTTTCTTATAGGTATGAATGCATTTGAGTAGTCCTTTTCCAACGATCTCGGTACCACAACCTGCAGTTTGTGCCTCTTGGGTACAGGCCGCATCAACAGCGGATCGATCAGCCTTGAGGGTTGCATCGACTGCGAATGCGGAATTTGAGATAGTAAAAAATGCAATGAATACGAACATAGTTTTTGGGCTACACATAATTTTTTCCTTTATTAAGATAATTTTTGAAGACTCTGCTCATGCTAATGGACGGACTTTGGCAATACAAGCTTTAAGCTGTGTATAGAGGTTCAATATACAAATGGGTATTGAGCGCAAAGTTGCCCCAACGTAGTCTTTGGGAAATCAGATCGAAGAATTCTTTGGCTTAATAGAGAATTGTTTTTCCTAGAGTTTTTGATAAGGGAATACATCAAAAGTCCTGATCTCAATTATGTGTATCGTTTTTTGGAACGAACCGATTGCTGGAAGCGTCTTTTGGCAAGACGTAGAATTTAATTTGAGCCACTCATTCCATGGGTCTCCCACCACTTCCCAACCCCCATTAACCACAACGAATCGCCAGAAGCTTTAAATGGTAACCCCCTGCAAAGTTCATTCAAAATTTCAGTGCGTGTTTTTTCTTCTGGAAATGCTTGTAAAAATGCTTTTTCCTTCATTTCCCACTCTTGAGCTTCTTGTGCTTTTGCAGCTTCCAAACGTCTTTTTTCATCTAGCAATTTTTCTTCACGCCCCGCTCTTTCAGCGGCCTTTCGTCTTGATTCATTCACTTCGTCCATGAATCCATTTATTGCTTTTGAAAGAAATGCCATGGGTGAATGGCAAGGTTCACCTGCGATGCCAATCCCCCGTTTTACTAAAAGCACGAATGCATCGCCAATGTCCTGCGTTTTATAGTCCAAACATAATTCTTCAAAAGCTTTCATTTCACTCTCTCGCTTTTTCGCTGGTTTCAATTCTGAAAAATAATTTTTCAAATTTTCAGGCAACTCTGAGAGTGAGAGTTTGTTAGAATATTTTATAATATCTTTAAAGGGGGTCGGATTTTGTACCTGGGCGGGGGTCGTTTTTTCTACCTCCGCGGGGGTTGATTTTACGACCTGGGTTTGATTTTCAACCGAGGTCGTTTTTGTAACCTGGGTTTCTGACTTTTGTGTTAATTGATCCCAATCAGCAGGGAGCACTAATCCAAGCATATTTGGTTTGTGTTGATCGCCCTGTTCTTTAACGATCAATTGCTTTGAAACTAATCCTGAAAGAGCCTCTAAAACGCCTGGGCCACGTAGACCGCTTTGACGCTCTAAAACAGCTTTAGAAAGCGGCGCGAGTTTCCTTTGAAAAGATATCGTAAACCTCGCGATAAGCAGCAGGATTTTCATTTCACCGCGAGTGAGGTCACCATTAGCCATTTTCATGAGCACCGTGTTTGGAAGTCTTGTATAGCCTTTCTCAAGCCCTTCAGAAGCGCGTGCTTCAAAGACCACAGAGCTATCTTGTTCGGTTGCGCGTTTGATTGCACTACCAGCCTCGGTAGATTTTGAGACCGGGGTCTCATTTTGTACCGTGGTACTGAATGAAGCCTGGGTTGGTTTTTCTACCATGGTTGCATTTAATACCTCGGTCGTTTTACTAACCAAGGTTTGATTTTCAACCGAGGTTGTATTTGGAACCTTGGTATTGATTTCGACCTTGGTCGCATTTGCATCCACGGTTGTTTCCGTTACCTCGGTATGATCTTCTACCAAGGTCGTTTTTTCAACCTCGGTTTTGAAATCAACCTGGGTCGACTTGATAACCTCGGTTTGATTTGTAACCACGGCATTATTTTCTACCTGGGTAACATTTGGAACCGTGGTAGTACTTTCGGCCTCGGTTGTTTTTGCTACCTGGGTATCAGATTCAACCAAGGTAGATGGCGTAATAATGGGTAAGGGTGGTGCAAAAGTAGGCGTTCTTCCCATTAATTTAAGTGGCTTATTGACCTGTAAGGATTGCATCGCGGCTTTTAAGTCTGATTTACTCATTTGCAGCCTCCTTGGATCGCAGAAAGAGTGGGTTTAGTTTGATTGAGGAGTGAGCTGAGTTCACCTATTCCTAGTCTGGTCATTACCTCATGCGCGAGGCCCAGGTAGTCTTGTGCCCCAACACTATCAGGAGCATGATGGAAAATAGTTTTACCTAAAGCGGGAGCCTCTTTTAGTTTCACAGAGCGGCGTATTTTGGTTTCAAACACAGCAGATCCAAAGCTTGAAATCAGGGTATCCCAGGTTTGATTCGCAATATTGGTGGGATCAGCAAGAGTGAGAAGGTAACCAAGTACACTCAGTGTTGGGTTTGTGCCACGTTGAATTTCTTCAACTTCAGCCATTAACTCTTTAATTCCCATCAAAGCAAAATAGCTGGAATCGACAGGAACAATGATCTGAGTTGCAGCATTTAGGGCTGAATTCATGAGTGGTCCGAAGGTTGGAGGAGTATCAATAACGATGAGTGAGTACTGTGAACGCAGCACTTGCAGACGTTGTGAAAGGCGAAGCTCAGAATTGGTCATTGAGGTCATTTCACGCTCTACTCGCGAGAGGAGGGGGGTAGCCGGAATTAGGTCTAAGCCGTCACCTTTGTAGATTGCTCCTTCGACCACAAAGTTACGGTCACGGATGATATCTGAGATTGATGCGTGTATACTCTCTAGCGGAATGCCAACACCCTGTGTTGCGTTTCCTTGAGGATCAAGATCAACCAGTAGGATTTTCAAATCTTGCAAAGCCAAGGCTTGCGCGAGATTAATTGCGGAAGTGGTTTTTCCCACTCCACCTTTTTGATTTGCGATTGCGACGATTGGACATAATTTGGTTTCCATATTTCTCTCTATTCTTCAGTTGACAGTGGTCGCACCTCTCATTAAGAATAGAGAAGTGCCGACCAAGAAAAGCGTTAAACGCGATTCTGGTTAGTTGTAAAATTGGCTTCTCCCACCTGCTAAGACTGGGAAGCCGATAAAATAAAATTTAAAAGCTCGGGGCTCCAACCTCGGGCTTTTTAAATTTGTAGTAATCGAATTATTTTATTTGAAACCCTCCCTTACGATTTTGTTAATCTGTTCAATTCGTTTGAGTCAAAAGGGGAGTTGTAGGAAAAAAATAGGCAAGAAATAGGAAATTCCCGAAATTTTGCGACTAATCGAGAAATGTCGAAGCTGCACTTTTACGAACGTTTCAATTAACTTCTTGAATCCATACGTTTAGTCATTTCGACTACTTACTTGCTTATCATTGATTTTACTGGCTGATATGCCATTTGAGAATGGCGGTCCCACCCGGAATTGAACCAGGAATAGATCTTTAGGAAAGACCCGTTATATCCATTTTAACTATGGGACCTCAACAGCGAGTCGGTTTATATCGGCACTTTACTATAAAACGTCCAAAAAGACTAAATTCAATTTCCGTTTAAATTGAAATCGGTAATGGCCGCGAAAATTCCACTTCGAATCATGGATATTGCAATTGCAGCCAGGAATAGGGCTGCAATTTTCGATAGGACTACGGTGCCGTCTTTCCCTAAGACACTTTGAATGCGCCTGCATTGCGAAAGTGCAAACCACGCGATGACATAATTGAGAGTCATTGCAAGCAGGGGTATAAAATAGCCGCGGCTGCCGACTTGCAAGATAATGGTTGCAATCGCGGCGGGTCCGGTGATCAAGGGAACTGCCAAAGGGACAATTCCTGTGGCTCCGGTCGAGGACTGGGCGCGATCGGGGCCAGAAGCGACGTCAGCCAAGGCAAGGAGGAGCAGGACTAACCCTCCGGCAATCCGAAAGTCAAAAAGAGTGATCCCTAAATATTGCAGTAAAAAATGGCCGGAGATCCAAAAAACGAGGGCCACTCCGAATGCAACCAACATGGAGGTATTCACCGTCCTTTTCCGATCTACTTCATTCAAATGTTGGGTCAAAGAAATATACATTGGGACGCCTCCAATGATGTCTAGGGCGACAAAGAAGGCGGTAAAGGAAAGCAGAAAGGATTGAGCCATATTAAAGAAGAGTGTAGTCGACATCCTTGCTCCCGCGCACGCAGTTTTTTGTCATTTTTTGGTGCAAGAAGCCGTTTGTTCTGCCAAAATTAGGCTCATATGAGCAATCAACCTCTCGGTTATCAAACATTGGCATTGAGTGAAGAAATCCCTGGAATTTTGACGATCGCCCTCAACCGGCCCGAAATTCGAAATGCGTTTAATGAAGTGATGATTGATGAGCTGGCGCGGGTGTTTAGGAATGAAGCGGCAGGGCCGAATGTCCGGGCGGTGGTGCTCCGCGGGAACGGGCAAGTGTTTTGCGCGGGTGGCGATTTAAACTGGATGAAAAAATCGATTACCTTGACCTACGAAGAAAATCTGCACGATACCCTTACCTTAACGAGTATGTTTGCATTGCTCAACGAATTTCCTAAACCCATCGTTGGAGTGATCCAGGGAGCGGCCATTGGGGGTGGCGTAGGATTGGTTTCCATTTGTGATATCGTATTGGCCGAAAAAGATGCCGTGTTTAGTTTAAGTGAAGTTCGTTTAGGTGTGGTGCCGGCGTGCATTGGGCCCTTTGTTGTTTCAAAAATTGGAGCAACCCACGCGCGGGCCTTGTTTTTGAGTGCTGAACGGTTTAAAGCTGCAAAAGCAAAAGAAGTCGGGCTAATTCACGAGGTGTTTGAGTCCATGCCGGCGCTGGAACGCCACTTGGCCGAACTCACCCGGAATTTTTTGGAGTGTGGGCCCACTGCAATGACTATTGCGAAGCGTTTGGTTTTAGATTTGACCTCGCCCGAAAGACGCGCGCGGATTCCAAATTGCGTTGAATACGTCTCGAAAACACTTGCCGAACTCCGCGTGGGACCCGAGGCGCAAGAGGGCATATCGGCGTTTCTTGAAAAACGAAAACCCAGCTGGCCCGCCGATCGAGAAAATAACCACAAACCAGGGGCAAAATGAGTCAGCCGCATAAACTTTTAGTCGCCAATCGCTCCGAAATTGCGTGCCGGATTTTCCAAGCCGCGCGTGAACTGAATATTCCAACGGTCGCAATATACGCTCATCAAGAAGGTGGACCGAGCGACGCTCAGGGGCGGCACGTCACCTTTGCGGATGAGGCATTTTCTGTACCGAGCTATTTAGATGTACCCGCAATTATTGCAGGCGCAAAGGAGCGGGGAGTAACGCTGATTCATCCGGGCTACGGTTTTTTGTCCGAGCGCTCCCACTTTGCGAAGGCTGTCGAGCAAGCAGGGATTATTTTTTTAGGCCCGAAAGCCGAGACGATGGAGGCGATGGGCGGAAAAATCGCCGCAAAGCGGATTGCGGAACAAATCGGTGTACCGACCGTACCCTGGGCAAAATTAGATTTTAACGCATCGACCGAAGCAGAGGTAAAAGCGGCTGCTGAAAAAGTGGGCTATCCCATTCTTATTAAAGCGCATGCCGGCGGCGGGGGCAAAGGCATGAGGCGGGTCAATGCGTATTCCGAGCTGAAAGAAGCAGCCGAAAGTGCAGCACGCGAGGCACTCAATTCCTTCGGGGATGGAACCTTATTCTTTGAACGATTGGTTCAAAGTCCGCGCCATATCGAAGTGCAAGTCTTTGGTGATGGGCAAGGAAACGGAGTTCACCTTTATGAGCGGGAGTGTACCTTGCAAAGACGGCATCAAAAAGTTTGGGAAGAGGCTCAAGCGCCGCATTTGCTGCAGCAAACGCGGGACGGTCTCTACGAAAGTGCCCTGAAGCTTTTAAAACATACTTCTTACCGAAGTGCCGGTACCATTGAATTTTTAGTAGAACCTTCGGGCGAGTATTTTTTTATTGAAATGAATACGCGTCTGCAGGTGGAGCATCCGGTTACGGAAGCCATCACTGGAATTGATCTGGTTCACGAACAAATCAAATTAGGTATTCAAGGCAAAGATTATTTACTCCCGCACGTTCCCGAGCCCCGAGGGCATGCCATCGAAGTTCGAATTTATGCGGAAGACCCTTCGCAAGGTTTTATCCCGTGCGCGGGTACGGTGAATGCGTTAATTTGGCCGAGCGGTCCTGGTATTCGGTTGGATCGGGGAATCGAAGTTGGGCAAGAAATGGGAATTGATTTTGATTCGATGTGTGCGAAGTTAATCGTCCTCGCCTCAACGCGCGAGCTTGCCATTAAAAAAATGCAGTTTGCGTTAAGTGAAACAGTCATCAGCGGGATTGGATCAAATTTGGAATATCTCACGGCCATTGCCCATCACCCTCGGGTCATGGATGGCCGATTAACGACCCATTTTTTGGACCATGAATTTTCGGAGTTTCTGCCAGAGCCTTCCACGGATGTCCTTTCGCTTCTGGAGGCGTTCGAAAAAAGTGAAGCGTTTACGCCGCCGAGCCAATCGAGTGACCTGTGGACCCATTTTTATAAGGAAATGAGGGTAAAATGAGCCAAAGCCTAAAGATCTCGGGGAAGAAAATGCCTGTGGCTGAACTCACGCGGGAGCAGTTGGCCGAGTTTTCGTTCGAACACCGACCGGGGGGATGGATCTTAGGCACTCGCCAAGTGAATGGAAAACCAGAGCGAGTGCGCTTTTTTTATCATCGACAGCAAAAATTATTTTGGTCTAAGTTCATCACGGAGTCCGTCGGGCATCAGTATTTCGGAGAACGGTTAACGCAGACGCGGGGCGGAAGTCATTCGACAAGCGCTTCCGATTTAACGGCACAGTTTCCCGGAAAAGTGAGAAAGGTTTTGGTCACCGAGGGAGTTGAAGTTCAAGCTAATGCGTCTTTACTTATGGTGGAAGCAATGAAAATGGAGTTCGCCATTAAAGCTCCTGCTCGGGGACGAATCAAAAAAGTTTTAATAGCGGAAGGTCAGCAATTGACTCCCGGACAGCAGTTGATCGATTTTGAGGAAATCCCATGACCTTATTTGAAGTCGGCCCCCGAGACGGTCTTCAAAACGAAAAATTGATCTTGTCCTTAGCGGATAAGCTTTGGCTCATTCAGTCGCTCCTTGAGGCTGGAATTCAAGACCTTGAAGCGGGCGCTTTTGTACGGCAAGATAAGGTTCCACAAATGGCATCCAGTGACGAGGTTCAAGAGCAATTGGTGCATCAAAAATTGCCGGGGCGGCATTGGTTTTTGGTCCCCAATTTAAAGGGCCTTGAGCGTGCGTTGGCGAAAAGTGTCACCCACGTTGCCTTTTTTGCTGCGGTAACAGAGTCCTTTAATAAAAACAATATAGGAATGTCGGTAGACCAATCGTTGTCAGAGATGAAAAAAATGGTCGACGTTGCGCGCGCGCGCGGGTTAAAAATACGCGCCTATATTTCAACGGTTTGGGGATGCCCATTTGAAGGGCGAGTGGCTGAGGTGCAGGCGCTTCGAGTCATTGATCAAATTTTAAAACTGGACGTCGATCAGGTTTCGATCGGCGATACCATTGGTGTTGCCACACCTCAGAACGTAAAAAGTTTGTTAAAAATCCTCCAGGGAAATCTTCACGCTCAGTTTTCAAATCAAGTGGCCGTGCATTTTCATGATACCCGTGGAACGGCCCTAGCGAATGCTGCTGCTTCCGCGGAGTTGGGAGTTCAGATTTTTGATTCGTCCATTGGCGGCTTAGGAGGTTGTCCGTTTGCTCCCGGAGCGAGTGGAAATTTAGCGACCGAAGATTTAGCATATTTTTTTAAAGAAAATGGCGTGGAAACGGGCGTTCATTATGCAAAGCTTTGCGAAACCAGCCTGGAGCTGTCGCGCCGAATGAACCAACGACCCTTAAGTTCGCGCGCAGTACAAGCGTATGCGGCAAATTGCCAGAAAAACTTACCATGGGACGTTTAAAATCAAGCGTAAAATCTGCAGTCCTTTTAATTGCATTGCTTTCGGTCGGCGCGTTCTATTCGCTGGTTGCGGTATTTCGCTGGGGGGATACGTCGTTAAATCGTGATTTTACCCAAGCGTTTTCGAAGTTTGCCCATTGGTTTTTGAACCTAAAAATTCAGGTGCTCAATGCGCAAAATATTTCGTCTCATCGTCCAGTCGTCTATATTGCTAATCATCAATCGGGAATGGATATGGGGATTATTGGTTGCCTTTGTCCTCCCGATACGGTGTTGATCGGAAAAAAAGAATTACTCTATATTCCATTTTTTGGATGGTATTTTCTTGGCGCGGGGAATTTATTAATTGATCGTACGAAATCAAGAAAAGCCCGGGACGCACTTTTAAGCGTCATCGGTGCCATGAAACAGAAAAAATTGAACGTGGCCATTATGCCGGAAGGCACACGGAACAAGGGCGATCCGAGCACGTTATTGCCCTTTAAGAAAGGTGCTTTTAATTTGGCGATCGAGGCGCAGGTGCCGATCGTGCCGGTGGTTTGCTCTAGTCTTGCCGG
>CAIMNF010000373.1 GCA_903842755.1 Oligoflexia bacterium | reverse complement strand
CGGCCTGAACCGTAAGCGATCCAAAAAATACGCTTAAGGTGATCGCAACCAAGCTACTCCCCGCTGAACTCATTTCACACTCCTTTTGGTGCGACTAGCGAATGACCCAAAAGCCCCAGCAAGCCACCCCTGGTTGAATACACAGTGCTGTAAACCCGGCGACCACTCCTACTTCCGCAAGCGCTCCAATCGCAAAGATTAAACCAAAAAGAATACACACCACCATCACGCAAAGCAAGGTCAAGGTAATCGCCTGAAGCGTGTTCAGGCTTGCAATTTGCCGGTCTGCTTTCGATGAGCTTTTGATCACCTTTGCCAATTGATCTTTTTGCTGGTGCAGCTGTGTTTTCAAATGAAAAACGTAAGGAACAATTCCTCCCGCTTGAGCAATATTTGCCGCAATTTGCGGAACCAGCGCCGCACTTTGTGCAGCGAAATCTTGTTTCAGTGCACTTGCAATTTTTCCATCGACATAATGTTGGTCTAAACGTTGAACTAAGTCTTCGCGGCCCGCATCGTGCGCAGATTTTTTCAAGTTGGCTACTTTTCCTTCAAGCGTAGCTACGTCCATTTTATCGATCTCCGCACCAAAAGACTTTTGAGCCTGAGGCAATCTCCTATTTAGCTTCGCTGTCCAGCGCGCCGTCTTTCGTTCTATGCGGCGTTGCTCCTTGGGAGTAAGACTTGAAGCGAGCCCCGAAGTGCCGCTGCCCCCAAATCCCGAAGTGGTGCTCCCTCCCAGTCCGGATGTACTACTGCCCCCTTGCTCCACTTGCTCTTCCCCTTGATCTTCTTTTGCAAAAACTTCTGAATTTTGATTGAGGGTGGTCTCTGCACGATCGGCCATGGTGAGTAAGGATTGAGGATCATGAAAAGCCATTTCGGCGGTTGCAAGATCTGCTGCCGCGTGAGTACTTTGAATGAGTGCGCTCGTTTGACTTAATACAAAGATGGTTGCAAAAAGAAGAGAAAACAATTTCATCGTCAGTTACCTCCTAAAGTAAACTGACGCAGATTTAACCCTGTTTATTTATTTTGTAAATATCATTTATTTAACAAAATCCTACTTACCCACCTGATAAAACCGCTCAAATTTACAGCCTGATTTTATTGCGGAAAACAGTGAGTCTTGGTGTTAAAAAATCCATTCATCGCGTTGATGTCAGTGCAGTTTGAAAAAATTCCACGCGCGGTGTTGCCCGTGTCACCACGAGTACAGACTTCGGCCAGAAACTTTTCGCGAGTGTGCTCTCGAGCGGCGCCCTCGTTATCTCCGTCCGCTTCAAAAGGCGTCCCAAAAAAATCGGTCCTGCAGCGGGCGTGGGGCCTAGGCGCTTGAACAATGATCGTCGTCGGTGCAGCTTTCAGACCATCATTATACCCACTTCGATAGGAAGCCATTATTTCTTCCTTCTGCTCAGGGGCGCAATACTCATTATAGAGTGAAATATTCATCGGATGATGGGCCCGAGACTCATTCATTCCATGCGCATAAGCTTCCTGCTTGTTACAATTCCGACCCACCCAATCTTTGATCATGCTTGCGCAGGACCCTAGTCCAATGGTTAATAGAACGGCAACGCTAGTGAAAATTAGGTGGAGTCTTTTATTCATACCTAAATCGTAATCCGATTTTTTTTAAAGTAAAAGCCTGACTTTCAAAGAGTGGGCACTTCTGTCAATCCTTCTTCATTCCCATGAAGAACCGCTAAAAGGACATCGCCGAAGGCGAGCACATTATGACGTTTATAGGTTTCTCGCGTATTCACATTGGTAATGACAAGGTCATTAAGATCCCCGCCATCGGTATCCACAGAATCAGTGATTTGAGCTTCAAACACCTGATCACTTACTTTTAGCGTTGCTTTGCCTGTGCCCAAGGTTTGTACCTCAGGGCAATGGCTAACCATGGCGAATGCAGTTTTATTGCCCCGTTCATTATATTTTACGGGTACGACTGCACAATAACGAACTTCTTGCATCATTGCAGGTAAATATTGAGTCACACTTTCGCTTTCTGCCGCGTGTGCGTGAAAAGCTCCAATAAACAAAATGGTGATAACGGTAATGATTGTTTTCATATCTCTTTTCCTCTGCACTGGTTATTGCAAAAATTAACGGTGAGGGATATGCATTTTTTATGATAGTATTATTCCAATATGGAATTATTAAGTTTACAGCTCATTCAAGGCCTTGTCCAAGACCCTCACCTTTCTCGGGTCGCTAGTCGCTTTCATTTGGGTCAATCGGCTCTCTCTAAAAAACTTCAAAGCATTGAAGAAGAGATTGGAATCAAGCTCTTTGACCGTCGTGGACCACGCGGGCTGGAACCCACACCTGCGGCCAAGGAAATTGCGGGGCTTTCGGAACAAGTCCTTACCGCATGGAATGCCGGCATGGAACGCGTCAAACGCCACCAAGACCAACCGACCCATTTTGGAATTGTTGGCCCGCAAGTTTTTATGCGCGAGGTTGTTCTGCCGTGGTGGATTTCAATCGCGCCGCGCTTTCCGGAGCTTAGTTTAGAAACTCATATTTCAGGACTTTCTAAAGTTTCGTTCGAACTGGTGCAAGCCGGGATGGATGTAGGAATTCTAGAGCACAAGGAAGACCTAGAGGATTTTATCTGTAAGCCCATTTTTACCGAAACCTGGGGAGTGGTCGCTCATCCCAAAGCAACGGTAAATCTCGAAATTTCCGAGACGCTAAAGCGCCTCTCCTGGGGAACACTCTCCTCGCAAAACAATCCAGTGGCCGAGTGGCTGGTCAGACGACAAAAAATGCCGCCGCCCCGCTACCATCTTTATTGGAACGATATGCCGAGTTTAGTTACTTGGATTACCGAAACTGCCTCCGCAGCAAGCGTCCTTCCGCTGCATTCCTGTCAGGCTGCTTTAGACAAAAAACGGGTTCAGTTTATTTCGCTGGGCAAGGACTCACAGCGAATTTTGTATATGGCTTATCGCCAAAACCATCCGCATAAAAAACTCATCCAGCAGTTATTGGAAATTAAAAAGTAAATTTATTGAGTGCAGACATTGTTCGGCATTACCGTAAACTCAATGCGGCGATTGCGCGCATCATCGGACGAAGGCGCCCGCGCAGCCCACGCACGCCTTGAAGCAATTCCGCGGGGACAAAACCGATCTTCATCCATTTGGTGGTGTTTGGTAAAATAATTCATTACGGTTACGGCCCGTTGAGTGCTAAAAAGATAGGGATCTTCGCCCGAAAGGAGTGGCTTACTATCTAAGTGCCCTTCGATTAAAATATTGCCTTGAACTTTTTTAAAGATTTCGGCCAGTTTGTCTAACTTTTTTTCGCCATCTTTTTTAATGTCTGCACTACCTTCTTCAAAGAGGTCATCCCCGAGCATTGAAAATTTTAACGCTTCGACGTCTGCATCGAGCTCTAACCCAAACACCTGCTCGCCCAATTTGTCGGCCACTTCTTGCTTAACATCGTGCAGGGGTTCCCGAACTAAATCTTCAGGAACTCCACCGTCGGCCCCCTTTAAAATAGTATCGCCTTGACCAAATTTTTCGCCCAAGGGATTTGCCGTGTCTGAGGCCGGGTCGCGACCCTTATCATACGGCGTATTGGGGTGATTAAAATAATGCGAAATGGCTGCCTTTGTGGCTTCATCTGCGCCCATCAGCCACATCACCAAGAAAAAGGCCATCATTGCGGTAACGAAATCCGCGTATGCCACTTTCCACGCTCCGCCGTGGGCTCCAGCTTTGTTGGGCTGGATTTTCTTAATAATGATGGTTACACCTTTATCTTTTGCCATGAGTTAAACCCTAATCCTTTTACGCGGCCTTTTGCCCGCCAGCTCCTGAGGTTGCCTTATCTACTTCATCGAAAGTAGGTCGCTCGCTCGGCGGGATCGAACGTCTTGAAAACTCCACACAAACTTTAGGCGCGCACTCTTTTGCTAGCGCAAGGATGGCACACTTGATGACGTCAAAATACTTCATGTCGTTTTCCACATCGCCCTTAATTTTAGTGGCAAGGGGCTGCATAAAACCGTACGAAATCAAAATCCCGATAAATGTTCCAACCAGAGCGGCCGCTACGTTTTCCCCGATGGCCTCTTTTCCTTCGGCCAACTTACCCATGGTGATGACCACCCCTAATACCGCAGCCACGATCCCTAATCCCGGCATCGCATCCCCGATTTGTGAAATCGCGTGAACGCCGTGCTCTTCTTCTTCCAGCATTGACTTTAAGTCTTTGTCCATTAGGTCTTCCAAGTCGTAAGGACTCATGGGCGAAGAAATTTGAACTTTTAGCGTATCGCAAATAAATTTTAACCCTTTGGCATGCCCTAAAACGCCAGGGTAGCGTTTAAAAATATCAGAGGCTTCGGGCTTTTCCACATGGGGTTCAAGTGACAAGGGATTCGTCTTCACGACTTTTGCGAGTTCATACAAACACAGGAGAAGCTCGAGGTATTCCTCGCGGCTGCGCGATTTCGATTTCGTGGCATGGATAATTGAATGCAAAATGTGCTTCAACTGAGCCACGGAGTTGCCGATCAATAGGGCCCCGCCAGCGGCACCAAAGATAATTAAAAATTCGGTGGGCTGAATTAAAACCCCGATTTTACCATGGTGCATGGTATATCCGCCCAAAACGCACACGATAACAATAATTCCGCCTACTAGAACCATAAGTTTTTCCTCAAAGAACGCATCGGAGGGATAGAGTCAAAACTTAAGCACTTTTTAAACCTATTGACCCCAAAACCGCTTTTCCTTAGGATAGGGGCACCGGAGGAACTCATGTCTGACCTACCCTATTTAAATGGATTTCTGAATCATTTCGAGACCGAAGCTAGGCCAGGGGCCTTACCTAAGGATCAAAACTCGCCCCAAAAACCTCCGTTGGGCCTGTACCCAGAACAAGTTACAGGGACCCCCTTTACAGCGCCTCGCCACCGAAACTTAAAAAGCTGGCTTTATAAAATTCAGCCGTCCGTGGTCCAAGGCAAATTTGAAGAAGTCGGTCACCCCACATGGATGAGCTCCATTACGCCCGAAACGGTTTGTAAAACGCCACAAGCCCTTCGCTTTCAGCCCCACCCATTGGCGTCGGGCAATTCGCAAAAGACGGATTTTTACAGTTCGATTTTTACCTACGCCTTCAATGGTAGTAGCTTGAGCAATGCAGGCTGCGCGGTTCACTTATTTTCGTGCAATGAAACCCATCCGAACCGATTTATTCAAAACGCAGACGCGGAAATGATGATTGTCCTTGAAACCGGCGAAGCCCGCTTTATTACGGAGATGGGAATCCTTGAGCTTTCGCCTTTATGGATTGGAGTTATCCCCCGCGGGATAAAGTTTCGAGTAGAGCTTCAATCACCCGAAGTCCGTGGATATGTGTGCGAGAACTTTGGACAGCCTTTTCTCATTCCAGATTTGGGCCCCATCGGAGCAAACGGATTAGCAAATCCGCGCCATTTTGAAACACCCGTCGCATCTTTTGAAGACCGTCAGGGAGATTTTGAACTTCTGACCCGCTATCAAGGCACCGTTTGGCGCGCTCCCTTAAAGCACTCCCCTTTGGATACGGTAGCCTGGCACGGGAATTACGCCCCTTACCGCTATGATTTAAGAAAGTACAACACCATCAATAGCGTAAGCTTTGATCATCCCGATCCTTCCATCTTTACGGTTCTAACTTCGCCGAGCGCCGTTCCAGGCACTGCAAATATTGACTTTGTTATTTTTCCACCGCGATGGATGGTTGCAGAAAACACATTTCGCCCGCCCTATTACCACCGCAATGTGATGAACGAAGTGATGGGCCTTATTCAAGGCCATTACGATGCAAAGCCCACTGGCTTTAAACCCGGTGGCCTAAGTATTCACAATTGTATGACCGGACATGGGCCCGATGCAGAAAGCTACCTTAAAGCTTCAACCTCCGAACTTAAACCCGATCGCTATCAAAACACCATGGCCTTTATGTGGGAAAGCAATTTAGCTTTTGCAACGACCCATCAAGCACTGCAAAGCAAAAATTTTGAAACCGATTACTTTCAGGCGTGGCAAGCGCTTCCCCGAAACTTCAAATGAACAAGAAGGACCGCGCGGACTTTATTTTAAAAACGCTTCAGGAGCTTTACCCGAATCCAAAGCCTCCGTTACTGCATGAAGACCCGTTTACCCTCCTCATCGCAGTTCTTCTGTCTGCCCAAACCACAGACGCGCGCGTGAACCTGGTCACGCCTGCATTGTTTAAAAAGGCAAAAACCCCACAAAAAATGGCAAAGTTGACCGTTGCCCAAATTTTAAGTTTTATTAAAACCTGCGGCCTTGCGCCCACCAAAGCAAAGAACATTCAAAAATTATCGCAAATTCTGGTAGAGCAACACCAAGGCCGCGTGCCACAAACCTTTGAAGAGCTAGAGGCCCTCCCCGGGGTCGGCCACAAAACCGCAAGTGTGGTCATGAGCCAAATTTTTAATATCCCCACTTTTCCGGTCGATACGCATATTCACCGATTGGCAAAACGCTGGAAACTTTCGAGCGGAAAATCCGTCGAGCAAACAGAACGTGACTTGAAGAAAGTGTTTCCCGAGTCCACTTGGCACGACGTCCATTTGCAAATCATTTATTACGGACGCGAGCACTGCAGCGCCCGAGGGTGCAACGGCACGAGTTGTTTGATTTGCAGGCCCCTAAATGGACGGGCGCAACTCAAGCTCCAAAAACCGATTGAACCCATACCGAAAGTCAAATAGCTGGCCCGTTTGCATGGAGAGCCTGGTTTTAAAATCAAAGGGCATGTACAAGAACTCCCGCTCTGGAGTTTGGCAATGAGAAGAATTTCCTTGGCCGAATTCCTCCACACATGCCACCTGGGTCCCCACGGCGACGGTCAATTCCGTGGACTCAAATGCAAGCGACTGCAACTGAGAGGCAAAGGTTGGATCATTCGGTTGCTGAAAATAACCTTGGAGCAACCCCGTCAGTTGGCCTTTTGAATTAAAAATGGGCGACCCGGAATTTCCCTTTTCGACCGGACACTGCCCGAAAGTCATCAATGCGGAATTTGAGTTGGTTACTTGCGGATAAAGCAAAGTGGGAAAAGTGGCCACGCAGTTTTGTTGCTGCTGAAGTCCCACAATAGTCCCGTCGTTTTGGAGGGTCATTTGAACCTTTACCATCCGTGCCTGTTCGTGATGCTCAAACCCATTCGCGGCGAGTGGAACGGGAACGAAGTCCTCCACTGGCTGATCTAAGCGAATAATAGCTACATCCACACGGTCGGTACCCTGAACGTGCGACCGATATTTTAAACTTTGACCAACGCGTGCAGTTCCAAGTAAATGCACATAAATGATCGGCGAGGCCAAGGAATGAAGAAAACAGTGGTCATTGGTCGCTACTTCCGTTTTGGAAATCAGTACCCCTGTGCACGACGTGATGCCTTGATCGGTCACCACAGAAACTAAAACCACCTCGGGATGACACTGACTTTGATCGGTGCAGATCAGCACGCTGTTTTGAGCAAGAGTGATACGATCTTCTAACGGGGGAATGGGCCCAGTCAATGGTTCGTCATCTGCAAAAAAACCGTTCGATTGAGGCGATACATTCTGGGCGGGTGTGTCCGATGCCCCAGGGCCCGAAGTCGCTCCTGCACAACCAAGGCTGAACAGCATCCCAAGTAAAAAAAAGCGCATTAAAACGTTGTTCATGAATACCCCCCTTAAACCCTAAACGGTGCGGCGAGTCGTACCAGAATTAACCTCAGTGAGCAAGTGAAGTAAGTCGTTTTAAACCGTTTCGTCGGTAACGGAGCTAGTCAGATACTTTCTTTCCGAAAGCGGCCCCAAGTTTTGCAGGCTTTGCACCGTCTTTACTTTGGGTAAGTAACCGAAGGTTTTGCGGAAGGCGTCGTCGTTTACAATGGTAGGGTATTTAAAATAATCCATCAAATACGGGGGAAAACCAAAGTGCCCTAAGCCCTCTAAAATCCGCACCACACCCGAAGTAATAAATGGCGGAATGGGTACCGAAACTGCTTGAGCAAGCCGAATGGCGTGCGAATAGGCCACTACGCCTTCGCCGGCGACGTTGAACACCCCGGGGAAGGTTTGCTCCAGCGCCAAAATACATGCTCGCGCCATATCTTTTTCGTCAATGAACTGCATCAGCGGATCAAAGCCCACGATCTTTGGACATACCCCCGACCGAAGCAACGTACAAATTGCATTCCGAACGTGCTTTCCGATAATATTGACCGGCCTTAAAACAGTGGTACGAATGTCGCGGTTTTTCCACATAAAGGTCGTGGCCGCGTGATCCAACTCCACGGCGTCGGTCAGCTCAGGGAAACTATGTGAGGCCCTTAAAGCGGCGTCCTCGCCCATGTGAAGAGCATTTAGTCGGTGGGCACCGTAAACATGGTACGTGCTGACCACTACTAAATTTTTCACTCCATTGCGTTTGCAAAGGTCCAACAGTTTTTGCGTCCCGATGACATTCATCTGGAAACGGTATTGTGGAGAATACTTTTGGCTTTCACGGATTCTGCCTAGGTGCAGGACTAAGTCATAACGGTGGGCCTTAAAGACTTCGTCCAACTTACGGCTATGGTAATCGGCCACATAAAATGTTCCTGGAAAATGACTTGAACTCGGCAACGGACGCGGGTCTACTCCGACGAGATCGTATTTGGATGAAATTGCACTGGCAACCAAGCGGGAAATCGCCCCCGAGGCTCCGGTAATTAATAACGTGGGCTTGGTCATTTTTTAGGTCCCATAAAAATATTTTCGCCCCGTTGATCCAGGCCCAATTTAATTTCCTCTGCCAGTCGCTCTTTGACCACGGAAACCTTTTCGCGGATCAGGTCTTCGGGTTCGTTTGCATCGCCTTCGAAATGAAGGGCTTGGCCAAATCGGACAAACACTTTTGTAGGCAAGGGCACCATTCCAAAAGGGCCTAATAGCGGAAAAAATGGAGTGACCGGAAAATAAGGTGCGCTAAAAAGTTTTGCTAATTTTTCAAAATTATAAACACTGGGATAAGTTTCTTCGATTCCGATGATGGCGACAGGCACAATGGGGGTTTTTGTTTCTAAAGCTAAGCGCATAAAACCAGTGCCAAACCGCTGGAGCACATAGCGATCCTTAAAAAGCTTGCCCGAACCCCGTACACCTTCGGGAAACACCAAGACCGATTGTTCGTGCATCAGGAGCTCCCGGCAATTCATCGGATCACCAATCGTGGCCCCAATGCGCGTAAAAAAGCCACTCACAAAGGGAACGGTTGGAATCCATCGCTCGACCATGGCACGGGCCAGGCGGGGTGGGTTCGATTCTAAGAACACGGCAAGCCCTGCCATCATCGCATCTAAAGGAAGCTGCCCCCCATGATTGCCAATAAATAGTGCCCGCCCCTGCGGTAGGCTTCCCGCACCGACCACTTCGACCCTAAAATAATTTTTGTAAAACCAGTACAAAATCGGCGCAAACTTACGCAAAGTTTCGGGGTGCATGCCCCACCGATCAAACCCCGCAGAGTTCACCCCTAAACTTAAATGATTGATTTTTTCGTCCAGTCCAGGGACTTCAATGGGCTCGAAGCCTTCTACCTTTTGTAAAAGGGCTTTCAGTGCATCAAAATCGGTTTCCATCAGAAGGCGTTTTAGATCAATCATTCTCGGACTATTTATATCTTAGTTTTGTGGAAAACTAAACCTCTTTACCGAAATGGCCATCCAAGCAAAAAAAGCGAGGTGGAACGCAAATCCACCTCGCCAAGTTGAATTCTGTTCAAGAAGAAGGGCTTGCACAGAACTATTTTAGGATTTTTATTGTGCTTCAATGTCGTTGGGAGCCGGCCACAACGCCTCTAATGAGTCAATAAAAGTATTCACTGCAGCAAGATCTGCTCCATCGACAAAATCAATTACAAGATCCACCCGACGATCAGACGGACATTCGCCCGAAGAACTAGAACTGGATACACACGCCGAATGAATGGGCGATCCATTTGCATCTAGTGTAGGCGCCCCTACTCCAACTGCTTGAACGTTCGAAAAGTCAAAGTTCGTCATTATGCTTTTAAAGGTACTCAGCGCGTATTTTGCGCGACTTTGAGATACCTCGACGTTCCCCGCTTCAACAGAGGCAGAAGGATTACTTTCATTTTTAGTGCGATCTGCATAGCCGTCAAAACTAAAGCCTTTCACAATCTTAAGATTAGCATTTAATAGCTTCGCGGTATCTTGTAGATTTTCCGTGTAAGTTTTTTTATTTCCACCATAAGTTTTACTTTGATCCTTATTTTTGCGAGGCGCATACATACTCATTACTTCTTGAGTTGCTTTAACGGTAGGCTTGGTGTTCGGCACATCCTTTTGTTGGCCATCCTGCGTATAAACGGTAGGCATTGGCGCTTTGCTTAGGTCAAAGCCTTTTCCATCCTGATCTCCATGAATCAAACCTGACGGGGTACTGGGAAACTTTGTCTTATCTGCGTCGGTTTCAAGTGTAACCATTCCACTATCCACGTAGGTTTGATTACCGACCACTAACAAGAGCTTGTGATACCCATTTTTATCAAATTGTTCCGTATTGTTTTTTAGCCATGTCAGAATAGCTGTCTTTGATTCGGTAGTCGAAATAGCGTCTTTTGCATAGATTTTAAACAATTCACCCATGTCTAACTCTAAGGGATTTTGAGAGGATCCCATCAAAGCTCCCGAAGTTGGAGCTGCGCCCACCGCTGGGAAAGTAAACGTCATTAATGATTTTACCAATTGTTTTGAAAAAACGTCGGTTACTGGAGCATTCGTACCCTGGAAAAAGGTTGGATCAAGGAGGGTTCCCCCGTCATTTGCAGGAACCAAATCCGTACTACACTGGCGACCGATCACTGTGCAAAGCATTTGGCCAGAAAGGTCCGTATTTTTGGCTTCATCGCCTGCGGAAAACTTTCTTAATCCGTTAAACGTAATGCTAAACTTCGTAACTTTCTTAAACGCCTTTTCATCTGGAACATAAAACACAGAGCGAAGGTGAACATTGCCACCATCCACAAAGGAAAATGAATCATTGCCGCCGGCAGTGACTGGCGCCGTTTTAAAGGTAGGCGCGCCAAAGTCCACAACAGGATTTTCTGAAACAATAAAGGGTTTACTTTCAATTGTTTTATAATTTTGCGTATCAAAAGCCGACCAGGAAGTAATTGATCCATCCGAAGCCAAATCGCTATTTTGAACAGGGGGATTTACGGGTTTAATCACTTTGTTTTTTTGATTATTCAACTTCGACGCCGCACTAGGTGACGCAGCATTAATCCCCATGCTTTTCCCGCAAGCACTGAGGGCCAGGATAGCGAATCCCAGCGTGATCATTTTTGGAGTCACGGTTTTCGTTGCTCCTTTTAGGGTCATTTGATTAAATTTCATAAACTACTACCTTCTTTTTAAAGCCAAACTACGGACAACATACACGGAGGCTTTTTGCGTTGGGCGAAGTGTAGCACTTTATTCTTGACTTTGCAAGTCAATTATAGAAATAAATTTATTTTTACTTTATTACACTAAATTAGTTTATTTTCGAAGTTTTATCAAAAGGAAAAATCCCTCCCTTAAAGGAGTGTAATTTTAATATAACCTTTTAAAGCATTTAGAACATCTTTCACTGTCCATTGATGATTTTGGTTATTTAAGGGATTGCTTTGATCAAGGTCCACCTG
>CAIMNF010000372.1 GCA_903842755.1 Oligoflexia bacterium | reverse complement strand
CATTGGTGCAGGGATCGGTTTATCCCTAGCAAAGCTTGCAAATTTCGTGAATTTTAAAGCGTGTGCTTTGATGGGAATGGTGGCGTTTTTCTCTGCGGTAGTTCAAGCCCCATTAACGGGAGTTATCATTGTAATGGAAATGACGGATGAGCATGGCCTCATTATTCCCTTTATGATTGCTGCTTTTTTGGCGCAATTCATTGGCAAGATATTTATGCCGGTGCCTCTGTACAAGTATTTAGCGCACGCCTATATTGAAGGCTAACCCCCACTGGAAAAACTATGGCAATTAAAACAGAAATCCCCGTCGAAATCCGATCCAGAAATGATCACAACCTTGTACCAACGCAAGGACTCATTGTTCAAATGGAGTGGACTCCCGCAGAACGCCTGAGAAACGCGTTAAAAACTTTTGGAATCATGTTCGGCTTAGCGTGTTTTGCCGTACTAGCACCCTTGATTCACTATTTCTTAGTCCCTTCGCTCCTCATTGCGAGCTTTGTTCTTGCCTTCGATAAATATGGCCAATTGAAGTTTTTTGTAGAGGGCAAAGGGAGCTGCCCAAAATGTGGCTCTTCGATACTTTTTGAAAAATCAAAATTCAAAGAGCGATTGACGGATTCGTGCGCCAATTGCCACGATGATGTGGAAATATTGCTTACCGCTAAGACTTAGTCTAACTACAAACCGCGCTTGTCTAAGTAATGAAACAACACCGCCTGATCATGGACTCGGTTCGCACATACCGCCTGGCATGCTTTAAAAAGAGCATCCGTTAGGCCATTCGCTATTTGTGTTTTTTCGGTGCGGACATATTTTCGGGATTCAAATATTACGCTTCTGGTTTGTTCTACTCCCCAAATTTTTCTCAGTCCCCAAAAGAGGCTAAACACAAAATCGGACTGCGCCATTTCGCTTGCTTCAAAGCTATAATCAAAAAGCGTCTTGCTCTTTCCATTTTTCACTCGAGCAGTGTTGTACCTTTTGATTTTCCCATAAAGTTGCCCTTCGGAATCTAAATCTGCGGCAAAGTAATCCGCATACCCTTCAATGACGGGTGTCGATTTACCCAGAACCATATAATCACTCAGCGCCACATGGGTGAATTCGTGCGTGATGATTTCAGGGACAAACGCTACATCGACATAAAGGTGCTGGGGAATCAGCGCTCGGTTCAATACCTTCATCACTTGAAAACCGGATTCCAGTAATGCGATGGTCACCCCCTGACTTAATGCGGAATTTAAAAAGCTCGAAAAACCGTTGGGGTTCCCGCTTGTCCAATCTAAAGCGGCCGTATTAACTAAGGTTTGAAGCTCATACGGATAAACCACATCACGGGCTTGTTTAAGTGTGGGATCAAGTGGATCACCTGCCTGTTTCTTTAAAATTTCTTGAACCGGAATTCGCTGCTCAGGACGGAACCATGACTCCCGCTTCCACGCGGGTATTCCTTCCGAGGGGTAACCCGATCCCGCCGGCACACTTAAGGCATTATTAAACTGCGGACTTTTATTGATGTTTGCAAAGTGACCTTGCTCATCGAACAGATTTGTAATGTCAAACCGAATGACTACTTGTTCAAGATTCTTCACTTCATTCGAGTGGAGTTGTTCAATAAAAAAACGTTTGATTCGATTCAAGTGGTAAAGTGCATTTGCAGCCTTAATTCCCAGTGCTCGATCAGCTTTCACTTGATCTAGGGTGAGCGCACCGTCCTCGGTTCGCATGACGATTTTAAAATCAGAATTTTGAAACAAATTTCCATCAATTAAAATAGGTTTAGATTCCATTTGGTAATGGCCATTTTTCTTGCGCGTGATGACTTCGTGATTTGTCCAGTGAAGTTCAGTTACGGACTGAGCAAAAGCGCCTGAACCGCTACCGACCCACAATAGAACGCCAACCCAATTCGTGCCGCTTCTGATCCATTTCATCTGTTTGATTTTTTTCATCTGT
>CAIMNF010000371.1 GCA_903842755.1 Oligoflexia bacterium | reverse complement strand
GCCGTTTGAAATATGCTGAGTCGAATAAAACCAGAATTGCGGCTGCAATGGCGGATCAACTTTGCAAACTAACAAATGAAAAGCTACCTCCGAAAATTCGTGAGTTTTTTGAATCTGTAAAGAAAGGAGTTAGCATTTCATGAATCTATCAGATGCTCAACAAAAAGTAGTGAATGCACCAATCGGCGAAGCGATGCAAGTTCTTGCCTCGGCTGGTTCGGGTAAGACTAGAGTTTTGACTGCGAGAGTAAGGAATATACTTGAAAAAACAAAAAAAGACGGTCTAATCGCTCTGACCTTCACAAACAAAGCGGCTGAAGAAATGAAATCACGACTTGATGGCGTCGAAGGTCTAGAAGAGCGATGCTGGATTGGAACTGTCCACTCAGTTGCCCAAAGAATTCTTGATCAGTATGGCAACTCTATTGGCCTTCCAGGCGATTTGCAAATTTTTGAGCACGATCAATCTCGAAAAGCTGTATTTCTTGAATCCCTCAGGAAAAGTAACTATGACATTGATGACTTTCTGCGTATTGATGGAACCGAAAAAGATCCTGAAAAATCGAGAAACAAAGTAATTCAGAATTATCTTGAGCAGTTTTCAGTAGTAAAAAGAGAGCTACTCTCTGAAGAGGAAATGAAAGAGAAATATCGTCATGATGAAAGCTTCTGGTCAGTCTATCAGGAATACCAACAAGCTCTTTTAAATAGTGGTGGTATTGATTTCGATGATATTTTGCTATATGCGCACCGTATTCTTCTAGAGCAACAATGGTGTGGCGACATCTATAGAGCTAAATATAAACATTTATTTGTCGATGAAGCTCAAGATTTGAATAAAGCCCAATACGAGTTCATCAAGGCACTATGCGGGGAAGGCATTAAAAGTGTTTTGATGGTTGGTGACCCGAATCAGATGATCTATGGCTTCAATGGATCATCTCATGATTTTTTATGTACTCAATTTGTTAAAGAATTTTCGGCCAAGCAGTTTGTACTGAAAGAAAACTATAGGAGTTCTCGGGCTGTAATTCGGGTTTCAAATAAACTTAAACCGGACTCCCAATTGGAAACTGAGTTTGCTCTTGAAGGTCGCTGTGAGTTTGTTGTCAGTTTAGCTAATGAATCAGATGAAGCCAAATGGGTCGCAGATAAAGTGCTCGAACTTATACTATTAAATTCACATGAAGAAATCGAAGGAGAAATTACTCTGGAAAAAATGGTTGTGATTGCGAGGAATCGCTTTGTATTCACAGCTCTTGAAAAGGAGTTCAAAGAACGAAATATTGACTACTTACTGAAAAAGACAGAGCGACTGGCAGAACCAGAGTCAGTATTTGGTAAAGTTTTAGATTTCGGAATCAGATTGAAACTTAATCCAAAGGATTGGGTGGATGGAAGAAAACTATTCTCGTTACTAAAGGTAAAGGAACCAACTAACTGGGGAGCACAAGACCTTTTAGAGAAGTTGGCACAGGCTAATAAGTCACCTAAAGTACCTTTTTCAGAGCTGCAATCGGAACTCTTGGCAGCTATTTCAAAATTGAATGTAGATGAACCTAATATTCCAAAACTGCATTCTGATTTTCTTAAAAAACTAACGGCGCTATCCGCTTCGGCATCGGATGACAATCAGCCGGAGTTAGAGCGTTCGATTGTTGAATTGCAAGAGTTTCAAAATCGATGGACTTCATTTCGTAAGAAGGGACTTGGATCTAGCCTCTCAGCCTTTAGAAATGCGATTGCACTCGGACAACTGAGTGAAGAAAAGACTCAAAATGGAATTTTACTTAGTACAGTACATACGATGAAAGGACTAGAGAGAG
>CAIMNF010000370.1 GCA_903842755.1 Oligoflexia bacterium | reverse complement strand
TGGAATTTTAAAAAGAAAATTCAACCTAGGGCTGCGGGATTAACTGTTTCTTTTTCGCACAAACGAAAGCAATACTACGAATTTTTGGAAAAATTTTTGGAGATTCACGTCGTTCCTTAGTCGGACTCAAGAACGATGTACCAAACCAGGCTCTTTTGGGTTGAGCTGACCTTTTAAAGAAATAAAAAAACTTCTTGATCTACGTATAACTTACGTATATCCTTTAATTACGTAAGTTATACGTAGAAAACAATAAGGAGTCCACGATGGTACCCCCGCAAAAAAAGCACCTGCATCCACTTGATTCGCCCCCGCTCACACCAGTCCCTTTAACCCCAAAGGAACAAAAAGTTCTTCAGTTCATTCGGTCCTATTCTGAAGAACACGGATTCCCACCTACCTACGCCGAAATCCAAGAGGAATTCCAGTACAAGGCACTGTCTTCGGCTCAGCAATTTATTGAGCAACTGGTGGCGAAGGGGTACCTAGAAATTCCCTTAGGTGAAAATAAAAAAAGGGCGTTGAAAGTAATCCCTCCCCTACATGATTCGCCTGGACGCACCCCGGAAGCGCTAGTGAGCATTCCTCTCGAAGGATCCGTTGCAGCGGGCACTCTAAAGCATTCGTATCAAAACCGCGATACGGTCGAAGTTCCGCGCTATCTTTTAAAATCTAGTCAGGACTACTTCGCCCTGAAAGTCACCGGCGATTCCATGATTGAAGACTGCATTATGGATGGCGACTTAGTGATCATCAAGCGTCAGCATCACGCCATGAACGGACAAACCGTCGTGGCTCTGGTCAATGACGAAACAACCATTAAGCGTTTTTACAAAAAAAAGTCATCAATCGAGCTTCATCCCGCAAACCCAAACTACAGCATCATTCATGTAGAGTCCTCTGCAGAGTTTAAAATTCTAGGTATTTTGGCTAGCGTGATTCGAACCTGTGATTAGGATAAAACACCATGCAAAAGGCGGCAGTTCCATCACTCCTTGAGCTTAAAGCTTTAATCCAGACCAAGACTCAACGCGAGTTCACCCCCTGTCCTGCCTTGCCTTGTGGAATTCCAAAAGGCGCGATTACAGCTATTTTTGGCCCTGGAAAAACAGAATTTGCATTGCAATTTATTGCGCATCACCCTGATTTGGTCCATCACCCACACCTCAAAATTGCGTGGATTGAAGAACAGTTTTCGGCGTTTCCGTTTGGATTTTATCAAAGAAAAATTCAACCCGGCCGCATCCTTTTTATTGATGCTGCTACCGAAATTTTTTGGGCCACGCTCCAGGTACTCAGGGCACAAGTTTTTCCGGTCGTGGTCTTTTACAGCGCGGACTGCGAACTCAACACCTTAAGGCGAATTCAACTTGAAACCGAGCGAAGCAACCGCACCACACTCTGGCTTGCTCCATCCATGCCCTCCCTGTGGCCCATTAGTCTGGGCATTGAAATTGAAAAAACACAGGGGGGGTTATTAAAACCATCCGTCGTGAGGCAGAGGTGTTAACGTGCAACCTCATCCCGCCACCCGTATTGCTTGTGTGTTGTTTGCATCATCCCACGGAAGCACTGACTTTTTAGAAAAGTTTGCAGAGGCCTGCTTGCGCTTTAGCCCAGCACTTGCCCTGGGGCAGCGCTGCGTTTTTATTGAAATCGGAAAGAGCCAAAGTCTTTACACCGAGGCCGGGTTTAAGCTGCGCATGAGGGCTCTCTTGCTCCGCCTTCACGTACCAGAAGAACACGTTTCGCTTGCAATCGCGCAGGATGCAGCAACCGCA
>CAIMNF010000369.1 GCA_903842755.1 Oligoflexia bacterium | reverse complement strand
ATGGCGATCGGGTCGAGGCCACGATCAACGAACAAGGTGAAATCGAAGATTTAAAGGTGCTTGCCCACCGGTTTAAAGAAATTTTTGGGCGCGTGCATTTCGACGGAGGCGACGAAGGTCGCGGCAAGTCCAAAACCAAAGTCAAAACCAAAATGGGCTTTTTAGTTTACGAACGAAAAAAAGCCAAAGAAGAAGTTTTTATTCCGGCCCTCCCGCCCAATGTAAAAGAGGGGGATTGGGTGAAGGCTGAAGTGGTCTTCGCCGAAGATGCCAAGGGAAGAGCCTCGGCCCCCATCGCTAAGATCATCGAGGTCATTGGGCCAGAGCTGCCCGCAATTTATGACATTCAAATGGTGGCAGGTGAGTTTAACCTAACCGAAAAGCATTCGTTCGATGCGGTAAAGCAAGCCGAGTCTTATACCTTAGACGTGAGACCCGTTGGGAGCGCAGAAAAAGGTAAAGACGAAGCCGGACGAACCGACCTAAGGCATATTCCATTTATGACCATCGATGGGGAACGGGCGCGAGACTTTGATGATGCCGTTTTTGTGGAGCGCAAGGGGAACGGTTACCGACTTTGGGTGGCCATTGCCGATGTTTCGCATTATGTGAAAGAGGGAACTCCGTTAGACCGCGAAGCTTTTGATCGGGGGACATCGGTTTATTTTCCGGAGCGGGCGTTTCATATGCTCCCGCGTGCCCTTTCCGAAGAATTGTGTAGCTTGAAACCAAAAGTTCCCCGTTTGGCAATGGCCTGTTCGATTGAATTTAATCCGGACGGTGAAAAGGGGCAGGTTCAAGTTTATAATGCCATTATTGAGTCCCGTAGGCGGGCAACTTATACTGAAATTCAAGCCGAAATTGACGATCCCAAGCACGCCGAGATGGTCGAGCTTTATCGGATTTTAAGAAAATTTAGAAGCGAGCGCGGCTCGATTGATTTTGACTTTCCCGAAGCCGAAATTATTTTAGATGAAAAAACGGGTGAGCCATCCGACATCGTGATCCGAGAACGGCAAGATGCGAACCGATTAATCGAAGAATTTATGATTGCCGCCAATGAATCGGTCACCGAATGGATGCTTGCCCAGAAACTTCCCTTTATTTACCGGATTCACGAAGAACCGTCGATGGAAGCCATGACCAAGTTTAAAAAGCTTGCGCGTATGATGGGGGTAAATCTTGCAGACCAAGGGCGGGGCATTCCTACACCCCGAGTCCTAGCCGAATTTATTCGACAGCTTTCTGGTCATCCTGCCGAGCCCGTTTTAGCTACCGCTCTATTAAGGTCCATGCGTCAAGCGATTTACAGCGCTTCACACTCGGTCCATTTCGGCTTAGCGTCCCAAGGGTACACTCATTTTACGTCTCCCATCCGGCGCTATCCCGACTTAGTCGTTCATCGCCTATTGCGCGCCGCTTTGGCAAAAGAAAAGCCTGGCAGCGAAGAGGCATTAGAACAAATTGCCGAACATTGCAGTTACCGTGAGCGAGTTGCAACCGAAGCCGAGCGTGAATCGATCCGGTTTAAGCAAGTTAGGCTCATGGCCAAACACATCGGCGAACACTGCGAAGGAAAAATCACAGGTTTAGGGGAGCGGGGCATGTTTGTTCAGCTCGAAAAGCCTTATTGCGAAGGCATGGTCCCGCTCGATTCGATGAAAGATGATTGGTACGAGTTCAATGAAGAACGAATGATTTTAGCCGGACGGAAAAAGAAGCGTACCTTCACGATCGGCATGAAGGTCAAAGTTCAAGTGGTTCGGGTAGACCTTGATGCAAGGCAGGTGGAATTCCACCTGGATGAATCAAAACCATGAGCAAAGGAATGAGTGTTGTCTCCAAAGGAATAAAGTTTAGCCGGGCCGTAAAAAGTGCGGCCCGCTTAAGGCAAATTTTAGGTGTTTTTTCACGCTCAGGCTTCGGTGGGGCCATCGAGCGCATGAAATTAGGCGCGTATTTGCCGAACCGGCTGATTCGTTGGTCGGGCGCCGATTCCGGTAAAAATGTGGGCGAACGGTTGCGCCTTGCTTTTGAGGAACTAGGACCCACCTTTGTAAAGCTTGGCCAGATTCTGTCGATGCGGCCCGATTTGGTACCGGAAGTGGTGATCCACGAGCTCGTAAAGCTTCAAGACCAAGTCCAGCCTATTTCTTTTGAAGTTATTAAAAAAATAGTGGAGGCAGAACTTAAAAAACCGCTCGAGTCCGTTTTTTTAAGTTTTGATCAAGAGGCCCTGGCTTCTGCTAGCATTGGGCAAGTTCATGCAGCAAAGTTGTTAAGTGGCGAACAGGTAGTCGTTAAAATTCAACGGCCGGAGATTAGAAAAGTCATCGAGACGGATATCGCGCTCCTTCAGTTTTTGGCGGAAACCTTGGAGCGATATTTTCCCGAGCTGAGTATCCTTAATCCCCAAGTGTTCGTTGAAGAGTTTTTTAAATCCTTACAGCAGGAACTCGATTATAAAATTGAAGCCAATAACATTACCAAGATCAGTAAAAACCTAAGCGAGCTTCCGGGAATCGTCCTGCCAAAAGTATATAAAGAGTACTCAACCCACCAGATTCTGGTGCTAGAGCAATTTCATGGAATAAAGTTGAACGATAAAGAGGCAATCGAACGCTCGGGCGTAGACCGAACCCGCATCGCGGGGCTTGGCGCACGTGGCTTTTTGTATTCGGTCATGAAGTATGGCTTGTTTCATGGGGACTTGCACGGAGGGAACTTATTTATCCTTCCTGCGACGGAACCGGGGGGATTGCCCTCGCTTGGAGTAATTGATTTTGGAATCGTGGGGCGCTTATCGCGCCGCTCGCGCGACCAATTAGCGTTGATGATGCAAGCGATTATCCAAGAAGATTACGAAACCCTTTGTTTTACATACGCCGAGTTAGGGGATGCGGATACTTCGATTGATTTTGAATCCTTCCAGCGCGAAGTCCGAAATACCCTTTCGCCATATTTGGGGTTAAACATTAATGAGGTCAATACGGGTCGCGTCTTGATCGAGGCCACCAAAGTGGCTGCCAAATATAAGATTCGAGTACCGGGCGATTGGATGCTGGTGTTTAAGGCGATTGTCACTTTAGAGGGGATGGGTCGCGGACTTGATCCAAATTTTGATATCGTTTCGTTGGGCGAAGACTTAGTGAAAGATTTAGTCAGCATTCAGTATTCACCCCAGCGCATTATGGGGGATAGCTTAACTGTCGGGCGCGAAATGATGTCGCTTTTACAAATGCTGCCGCGAACCTTGCGTTGGGGCCTAAAAAAGCTGGCCAAAAATGATTACGCGCTTGAGGTCGCATCCCCCGATTTGCAGAGAGTTGCTCGGGTGCTCGACGTAGCGGGAAAGCGGATCGCCCGCAGTTTTACAAGTGCAGGTTTGCTCGTATCCGGGGCCATTGTGATTCAATCGGGCCT
>CAIMNF010000368.1 GCA_903842755.1 Oligoflexia bacterium | reverse complement strand
TTTTGGTGGTTTAAGTTTTTGCAACTCAACAGTGACTACATTGATACTGAGAAGAACAAAGGCGTTGGTGTCTGTAGCACTCTCTATAAAGACTTTGGTGTTGTGAGTACCACTGACTTCAAGAGTTGGTGGAATTCACATGCTCACTTATTTGCTGAACAATCAACTGCTTACTCAATGATGATCGCTAAAAAGGAGAGTGAATTAGCGCCTTGGAACGACTCAGAGGCAGTTAATGTTGTAGTGCCCCTAAATTGGAGTCAGAAGTCGCTCAAAAAGCATTTCGCAATGTTGATTACTGACTTAGGAGTTGTGAAAGGAAAAATTGGTCCCAAGATTGGAACTACTACTGCTAAGTACAGTGTTGGTAGCAGATGGAGCATTAGCGCAATGGAATCTGCCTACAACGTCTATAAAGTAAGACAAGTAAATATGGAGAGGGGAGCAAAGGCTACTACTAAGGCTCAGCACAAAGGCGAAATTAGCGCAAAGTACAAAGTTGCTTGGGCTGATGTCGCTATCAAAGCAAATTTAAGAGTTGTTGGTAACTTAAAAGAAGGTGAAGTTAAACAAAGCACTGCTGATAAAAGACGTATTTTGACTATTCTTGCTAAGCGCCACTATGAGAATGCTTTGCAGTTCATACAAGCAAGTGCTACTGCTTCATTTCCCAAAATTTCTTAAAAAATCTCTTTTTGCACTAGGAATATTTTTCATTTTCAATTAATCTATTGCATTCATTCAAGCGCTTAAATTTTGACGTTACTTACTGACATTTCTAAAACTCTGCACATCTATACAAGAGTTTCAACCATTGCTCAAGCAGAGCATGGGACTTCATTGGACTCGCAGCGTGAATTAGGAATCAAGAAAGCAAATGAACTTGGTTTTGAATATAAAGTTTGGAATGAGGGAGGTCGAAGTTCCCATCACGAAGACATTGCTCAAAGACCAGAATTAAATTCTTTGTACTTGGCGATAAAAAGAGGAGAGGTAAAGCACTTATGGATATACGACCAATCTAGACTTTCACGGAATGACCAAGTTGCTTCTGTGTTTCGCTACGAATGCAATAAGAATGAAGTAACACTTTATACAAAGGATGGCGTCTTTGATTTATCAAGCCCTACAGATAAGTTTCTTAAGCAACTTCTTGATGCCGTAGCCGAATTTGATAACGTTACACGTACAGAGAGAACAAGGCTTGGTAAGTTGAATCGTGTTCGTAGTGGCATGTGGCATGGTGGCCCACCACCTTATGGCTACACACTAGAAGATAAGAAGTTGGTGGTGAATGAAGACGAGGCTAAATGGGTTAAGCGTATCTTTAAAGAGGTAAGTCAAGATAGTTCTGCAAATGAAATTAAGAAAATACTTGATTCAAATGCAGTGCCAACTAGACGTAAAAATAGTTTGTGGTCTATAGGTTCTATCAATGCACTACTTACTAACACTCACTACAGTGGGTATTACGTTTACAAGGACGCTAAATCAGAACAAGAGATTCAAGTTCAATGCCCAAGTATTGTTGAAACAGCACTATGGAAGCAAGTTCAATACAAGCGAGAACCTAAAGTTCTTCGTAAAACTCAAAAGAATGCAACAGAGAAGAATTTCTATCTGATTCGAGACCTAATGTATTGTGGTCATTGTGGAAGGCCAATTAGTGGGCGAATCATCAAGTCACGTTCTGAGTATTCTTATTACTGCCCAAGTCGTGAAAGAGAGTGGGTCACGAAAGGTGCTTCTGAGAAAAAATGGGAGCGTGGTCATGGCTGTGGGTTTTCACGTGCTTTGAATATCACTCGCACTGATGAATTAGTTTGGGAAACTGTTAAATCTTTGCATTCGAAATCAAGTCTTCTTAAAGAAGAGGTAAGACTTCGTGTATTGAAGGAAGAGCAAGGATTGCAATTACAGAGCGAATCCCACTTCAAAGCACTACAAGCAAAACTGAAGCAATTTCAACGTAAGCACGTTGCAATGAGTGAGACATTAGGTAACTTGGAAGCAAATCGTGTTTTGAAACAGTTAAACGATACAAGTTATCGCACTATGACGCTTAGAGTAAATGCTGAACTTAGAGAGATTGAGGATCAATTACTAAAGTTAAGAACTGAGTTGGAAGGCGCAACAAATGGGCGCAAATGGTTAAGTTGGTTGAAAACATTTGGACAAGAAATTGAGAGTCTTGATTCGCAGTCAAATGCTCAAAAGAAAAAGTACATTGAAGGTTTGGTGAATCGAATTGACGTGCGTTGGAATGACGCTTTGCGAGAGCATGAATTAACGTTGACCATGCACATGCCAATTGTTAACGATGGAGTAACTTGGAAAGAGATTGAGGAATACAAGGGCAAAGGTAGACGAGCCAAACGATACGATTTGTTTGAAGGCGTAAATAAGACGACTCTGAGCGTTAAAAAAAAGGATGGTAGGGGATAAAAACGAATATAAAAGTTACTCACTTGCAAAACCTGTCTGTCACGGTCGAATAATTTCGTTAGGGGGTCAGGATAATGCCCACTTCTACGTTACCTACCTCCTGACAATCCGAACTAGGGGCTTGATGATTGGGGCCTATTCTGACTATCAAACTGAACTTTCAGACCTAATCATCGAGCTGA
>CAIMNF010000367.1 GCA_903842755.1 Oligoflexia bacterium | reverse complement strand
GTTTCAGCGTCTCGTCCTCGGCGAGACTGGAAAAGAGGAAAATGGGGCGCGAGGGATACGTACGCACGTATTCCTGCAGTAACTGTTTCACGAAATAGCTTTTGCCCGAACCGCTCTGACCCACCACGTAGTTGACCTGGCGCTCTTGTTTTTTATTGATGGCGAGCTGAAAACGGAACCCCGGAGGGAGCTGCAACTCGGAAAAGTAGTCTACCACCCCCTCCTTTTGGGGGTCCGGTTCAGCGTCAAGATACAGCTTCTTGCGAATGCTTTGCCCAGAGGTTTTTGGAACTATGACGGCGATGAGTTTGCCCGATTTTTCAAAATTCATTTATTTTATTTTGCTATAAGTATAAACAATTTATTTGAAAATATGCCGAATGCTTGGGTCACGCATGTGAAGAATTTTGCTGCTCAACACGGAATGACGTATCCATGCGCTTTAAGCAACGCCGATTGTAAGGCTTCATATCGCAACTCAAAACCATCAGCTCCGCCTCCTTCGAAAAAAAGGAGCTCGGCCGCGGCTAGCGCTTTTTACGGCCCGAAAGCTCCGCCGCCGGCCTCGCAAAAGAGACCGCGGTCGAGTTCAACTCCCGAAACGGTAAACAAAAGAGCCAAAAGTGTAGCCGAGAGCCGTCGCAATTCAAGGTTAAGAACACACCTGTTAATTTAATTTTTATATTTTATAAGAATAAATGCCAAATCAGTGGATCGAACACGTGAAAAATTACGCTCATCAGCATCAAATGACTTACGGCTGCGCTCTTTCCGAACCAGGATGTAAGGCATCGTATCAACGACCTGAAAAGAAGAGAAGCAACAGGAAAGGGGCTGCTGCTAATACGGCTGCATATGAGCAACCTGATTTCGGAGTCGGGCCAGAAGAATATGAAGATGATTCTGAACCGATGCATCTTGCTTTGCAGGATGCGGTTGCGAGTGTCAAAAAAATTATAAGAAAAAGAAAACCAAAAACGCCCAACCCGCCCACCCCTTCGCCTCGCAAAAAAAGCTTACCTTCACTTTTGGATGACTACGACGTTCAGATTCCGAAAAAAACAAAAAAGAAAGGGGTGGCGAGTAGAGAGGCCCTAGACAATTTCAAAGCGTCTCATCATGGCATGACCCCGTCACAATGGAACGCGTTTCAGAAAAAGTATAATGATATCGACTCGAAATTTCCATCGAAAGCGAAAACCCCAGGGGACGTCACGCCAAAGAGCAAGAGGCGCTGGGACGATGAAGGAGGTGGTGTGAGGAGTGATTCATATCTGCAACCAAGTAGACTTCAATATTTTACTTCGGATGACAATTCAAGTTCAGACGATGAATATTAAATTTTCTCATCAGTTTATAAATGCTGAACAAATCAACATTGATCGGAGGAGGTTTTGCTCGAGGAGAGCATAGTGAGAGAGCCGCACGTCATTCAGTTCAGATGAGAGCCGCGCGCAAGGTCGGCGTATTACGAAAGGGGAGTAGGCTGGCCAAGAAGGTGATGGCGGCGGTACGTGCGCACAAAAAAGCTAAGTAAATATTATATTGTAGTAAAAGAAAACGATGTCTGCAAAAGAATTAGAGGACTCACCTTTTCAGAATTTTTACGGAAGCATTCTGCTGGAGACTCCTGGGTGCTTTTTGCGCTATCCAGACGGCTCAAAACAGTACAGTGCTGCAACGGGGGGTGGGGTCGGTTCCACGGGGCTTATAGGCCCGACTGGTCCCACAGGGCCGTTAGGCCTTACTGGATTAACGGGCCCCACTGGCGCTATACCGAATACATCTTATATTGCATATACGAATGTCGGTAATATTTTTACAAATCAAAATACGTTTCAGGCTGCATTAAATGTTAACAATGGAATTAATGGGTCTGGGCGCTTAAACATGCAAGTTTACGACTCGTGTACGGCTATTGGCACGAATTCTCTCCAACCGACTTCTGATACTCTTCCTCAAAGGTCGATCGCTGTCGGAATAGATGCGCTAACCGATAATTTTGGAACGGATAATGTGTCCGTTGGGTACAGTTCGGCATGCCATTCGACGACTGGTTCTTTAAACGTATACGTAGGGGCTGCTGCTGGATTTTCCGACC
>CAIMNF010000366.1 GCA_903842755.1 Oligoflexia bacterium | reverse complement strand
GTGGAGGCGGTCCCCACCCTAACTCCCGGGTACGAGTTTTTCTTCGTTGTTTTCATGGGTTCCGCCCATGAGAGCCGAGCCATTCTGCCGCTCGCGGCCGCTCACCCCGTGAGCAGAGGGGTGAGCAGGCTTATTCCATTCATTTTTTTCAAATGATTAAGCGATAATCTTGGAATTTTGACCCCAATAGATCTTCGCGCTGCGGGAGTTGCTTTCAATTTCCTCAGTGCTGGACCAAAAAAACTTCGGCGAATGAGCGGTCCCGGCCGCTTCTCGGTAAGCTTTTTCTATGGTCTTCGCAAGCGACGGTGATGGTGTAAAATACCAAACGCCGTAGATGTTGGATTTCCATTTGTACTCCTGAAACATCCGACGATAGCGGTCCTTGTTTTTGTAATTGAGTTCCAGCTCAATAGATAAAGACCGGATAGCTCCTTGGATTTTGCATCCTAGGATTCCATCTGGGATCACCATGCGCTTGCCGTACTCAAGTCCGTGCTTCGATAAAACCTTGTGCCGAATCTCGTGCTCTGGAATCCAAGAGTGAACAACACCAAGTCTTTCAAGCGAAAGCCTAAGACTTGTGAGTTTCACATCGTGGTCCAAATTGAATCGGGAGTAATTCCACTTTGGCGGACGATCCGCAACAAACTTAGCACCGTCCCTTGTCATCGCCCAAGCGTTCTCCGAATTTACGAGGCCAGGGATTCGGGTCAAAAATTCTTCTGATTCTAAATACCGAAGCCTTCGTAAAACCGTGGTTCTGGCAATTCCTTTAAACAATTCCTCAGCAATTTGTCTTGTGGTCATCACCCCATATTTTGACAACATCGAAAATAATTCGATGTCACGTTGTGTTTGCACTATAAAATCCCAACTTAGACGAAGTCCGAAAGGGCTGCTTTCGCGGCCTCGTCCGTTTTAACCAAAACTATCTCCTCAAGTTTTTTAATTCGCGCTCGCAAACGATCTTGTTCTTTTTCAAGGCTAGCTGTCTCTTCCCGCAGCTTTGATGCCTCGGTCTTCAAGTCATAGGCTACATCGCTGATCTTGGAGTCAATTTGGCGATGTCTGGCTTCTTGCTCCTTCTTCAAGGCCTCAGCTTGCTCATTCCGCCTTACCATGACCATCGCAGTCAGGCCTAAAACGACGAGCCCAGCAATCACCGCTATTGCTCCGAAAAAAAGAATCGACCTCAAATAATAGATCAGCACATAGGCTGGGTTTGCCGGGTTATCGGCGTGATTTGATGCCATACTCAATATGGCAAACTCGCTTCCAGCCAAAATTAGGCAATAGGATACAATCGCCCTGGTTCCAATTCCCATGGGATCTCCAATAGATAAATTTAACCATCTCAAATGGAAAAATCAGTCTGGCTGGCGTTTTAACCAGTTTTTATTCGGGTTTGATTGTATTCAATTAGAATCGCAATAAGAGGTAGTATGGCAAATGCCTCACTACTATTACAGTATCCCAAATTTTATGAAATCTGGCCAGTCAAAAAAATTTCTAGGCTGTATAGGCCTTCCGAATAACTTGGCTCGGCAATTTTTCAGAAACCCACAGATTTTCTGTGGGTTCATTTTTTAATCTTGAATCCTGCCGGCCGAGCCATTTTTTTAAGCGACCTCGCACATTTGACAAAATACTTTTTGGTTATTTTTGATAC
>CAIMNF010000365.1 GCA_903842755.1 Oligoflexia bacterium | reverse complement strand
GCGACCCGGTCGTCGACGCCCATCCAAATGCCCTTTCCGCTTCTGAAGAGCTAGCGCTTCAAGTCGCTGGCTTGGAACTCTTTTTTAAAGAAGCTCACCTCCAAAAAAAACTTGCTCTTCTTTTACCCGCCTCTAAAAATCTTGCAGAGAGAATGCGTGCGAAGGGACTTTTTGTAATTCAGTCAGGATCAGAGCCCTGGTTTGACCTCAAAGCAAGCCTAGACCCGAAGAAGGAGATTCTTCAAACTTTGCATGTGGCAAAGCAATTGGCGCACAAGGGCGCGATCGTTGAATCTTTTTTGCCTAAAAAGCTCTCGGCACGGGAAAATATTGAGCTCGAAGGAATTACAAACCAATGGCTAAAAAGTCGCAAACTCTCACCCTTAAAGTTCCTGAATCGTCTTGAACCTTGGGTTTACAGCGAACACAAAAAGTATTTTCGAGTGACCTATAACGGGCGACAAGTAGGCTATTTATCGGCTACTCCGTTAAACGATGGAAAATCTTGGTACCTCGTGGACTTGATTCGCGGCAACCATTGCCCGTTAGGGACGACAGAGCTTTTGATTGCAGAAGCCATGGCACACCTTAAAAGAGAAGGCGCTGAATCGGTAACCTTGGGAATGTCTCCGCTTGCACCGGTGAGCGCGGATGAGGTTAACTTCCATCCACTGGGCTATCAGATCACTCGCTATACGTTCGAGCATTTAAATCTATTTTATAACTTTAAGTCTCTTTATCTTTACAAAGAAAAATTTAAGCCAGACTATTGGAGCCCTGTTTATCTCATTTGTTCTAAACCAAAACTTACTCTATGTGCACTAAACGGCCTTTCAAAAGTGATGCTGCCCCAAGGTCCGATCCGCGTCACCGCCGAGGCCGTTTCAAAACTAATCTTTAATTTTAACTTTGGAGACCAACTCTATGAAATCTTTTCCAAAAATGTATTATTAAGAAGTTTTCCCCGAAACATTATTGAATTTTTGCTGAGATCGAAGCTCACTTTATCGTTAAATCTTGCAAATATACTGTTCTTTATGGTTGCAAACGAATCGGATGGTACTCTACGGGCCCGCTTCGCGAATAGCTATTCCTACCAATGGACCCGTTTAGTGAGAAATATTTTTGACGCCCACTCTATTGATTATTTTATCCTTCCCTCATTTCTTCATTTTAATTACTCGCACCTGATGTTTAATACTTTTTTGCTTATTTTCTTTGTTGGTTTTTTAGAAATTTTAATTGGATCGCTATTTGTTGGCGTCACTTTTACGTTAGGAATGCTGTTTTCGAATGTCCTAACCTCTCTATTTTTTTTACCGTGGGTCAACATTCTTTCACCCTCCAGTTTTTTACATTTTTCCGAAGAATTAGACGTGGGGAGCTCGCTTGGAATTTTTGCGTGTATCTCGGTTCTGGTCTATTTTATGAAACACCGAATCTATATCTATTGTTTTCTCATTCTGGCTATTGTGGGAGCAGCAATTTCTCAAGACAGTGTGATGATGCTCAATCATCTGTGCGCACTTGGCATCGGTTACGTTTTGGCGCGGCTCTTTTTTTCATTTAAGACGGTCTAGTGTCAAAGAAATATTTTTTATTCCTTGCTTCAATTCGTCTACGCTCGGCCAACCAAAGCCAATCCGCATCAGGGCGCGACTTTGCTCAAACCAATGGCCAGGCCCGACGAAGGTTTTAAACTCGCCATTCAAAATCCGGTAGAAAGTCTCGATTTGATCTGAGTTGACATTCAGGATTTTGGGAAAGCAAACCACGCCGCCCTCGGGTTTAACAAACTGGAGTCGCTTTTATTCTTCCAACCACGAAAGGACCAAGGCGCGTTTTTCTTGAATTTTTTCGCGGACTCTGGGAAGCACCTCATTCTTCTTTTTATAAAAACGGTAGCCTAACTCTTCATCGACTGCCGACCCACAAATAAAGATTTGTTCTTTGGCCGCAAGCAACGTCTCCATCATTTTGGAATCCTGACACATCGCCCACCCCAAACGTATTCCGGGAAGGCCCCAAGTTTTTGACAAACTGGAAACAGAGATTACTCGTGGCGACAAGGACGCCGTATAAGGAATAGGGTGGTCGAACGCCATATCGCGATAGGTTTCATCAACCAGTAGCCAAATTCCGCGACGCTCTACCTCAGCAATCAGTCGTTTTAATACGGCTGGAGGGGTCACCACCCCTGTCGGATTATGAGGCACCGTAATGCTCACCAGACGCGTATCCGGTTTGATCATTGCAATCAATCGATCAACGTCAAATTGAAACCCTTCTTCTAATTTCAGATCATAAAAATCAATTTGCGCTCCAATCGCACGGGGCGTTTCTATGTTGGTCGCGTAATTTGGTCGTACCACTAAAAGCCGGTCGCCTCGTTCAAGCAACGCAGTTGAAATCATAAACAATGCGGATGCAGCGCCTACAGTCAAAATCACTTGATCTGCTTTCAGTCCTGCTTCGGTGGCCAACAACTGGCGCAGTCCTGGATGACCTAGGTGATCGACATAGCACAGCACTAAATCATCTAAGTTAACGTTTAAATCTTGCCACTTGGTATCAGTGAACGAACTTTCCGTGAGATTATATTTAACATTCCCGTATCCCATTTGTTCTGGTGACTCAACTTCGATCGGCATTCTTTGATAGTTCATTTGTCCCAAACCTTAACATTAAATTTACTTAAAGTGTTCTCAAAAACACTCCGATGAATACAGTGCAACAGGTACAAACACCAATCTCAAAGCCAAGAGTCTGGACCGAGCTGGAGTTTCCATAAAACACCCTAGACTCTTGGCTTTAATTCAAAAACAACTCATCAACAAACCTCCTGATGAAACAGTGGTGCAAAAAAGACAGGTGCACCCTGACCCCACTTTTTACACCGCTTAGATATAAAACAAGCCCCCAGCAAAAAGTGTACTCTTTACAAGTAATTAGGCAAAAATGGTGCAAAAGTGCTTTTACTGGAACGTTGGCACACCTTTCGCACTCTTGGGAATCACGAGGTTGACATGGATGTAAACCGCGAAGCTTCAAGGATTGAATTTTAACCCCCCATAAAAAAGGAGTCCTCCATGAAAGCGATCCATTCAAGTCAAAGACAAGTCCAACTTCAAAAATTTAAAAAAATTTTCGAGGATCAAAAAGCAACCCTCCTCCATCCTCAACAAGTGCACAGTCAAGATCTTACGCTTGGAAGCGATGCTCTTTCAGACGAACTGGATTTAAGCTCGATGGAACGTGAACAAAACTTAACCCTAAAACTTCGAAGTCGCGAAGCTCTCTTCACTAAAAAAATTGATTCTGCCCTTGCGAAGATTTCCGCAGGAACCTTTGGAATTTGCGAATGCTGCGATGAAGAGATCGAATTCTCCCGCCTTGAAGCTCGCCCCACGGCGGAACTTTGTATTGTGTGTAAAGAAAAAGAAGAAGCTCTTGAACACCGAGTGCTCTCCACCGAACAAAACAAGAAACAAATTCTTCGATTAGCCTAGTCGTTTTTCGATTTAAACTGTATTCTTGATGGAAATGAATCTCCATCAACAAAAACAGTGGATCACGCATAAGTTCGGAGGCACAAGCGTCGGGAATGCCGAACGCTATCAAGGCGCTGCGAATATTATTTTAAATAGTATCAAAAAAAATCCAAACCATCGGGCGGCCGTGGTCGTCTCGGCAATGAAAGGAACCACAGACTCACTCATTGAGCTAGTGAGTTTAGCAAAAAATAAGAATGAATCTTATTTAACGTTACTGGAAGGGATTAAGAAACGTCATGAGGACGCTCTTCAGTCTCTAGAAATCCCGTCCCTTCGTCCCGTCCTTGAACAAGATTTTTTGGCGTTAAAAGAAATCTTGCGTGGAATTTATTTGGCGGGCAGCGCGTCCGAGAAATTAGTGGAACTGGTTTCTGGTCATGGTGAAATCTGGTCGGCGCAAATCCTCAGTGCCTATTTTAAGAAAATAGGTACACCGTCGGTTTATCTGGATGCGCGAAAGGTGTTGGTGGTCGATTCCGGAGAAACCCCCACTTCCGCCGTTCGCGTATTTTGGGAAGAATCACACGAAAAATTATCCCAATGGCTTTCCAGTCATACCCAGGGAAATGAAGTTTTAGTCATTACGGGCTTTGTCGCTTCTACCCCTGAAGGAATTGCCACGACGTTAAAACGAAACGGCAGCGATTTTTCTGGGTCTATTTTTGGAAACTTATTGAATGCGTCTGAGATCATTATTTGGACGGATGTGGACGGAGTGCTTTCCGCGGACCCACGCCTTGTTCCGGATGCAGTGGTCTTAAATGAGATGACCTACAATGAAGTCACCGAACTTGCGAACTTTGGTGCTAAAGTGGTTCATCCAGCGACGATGGAACCTGCAATTAAGAAACGCATTCCCGTTTGGATTAGAAATACATTTAATCCTGAATTTCCCGGAACAAAAATTCATGCCGCTGCTCAATCTACCGCTACGGTAAAAGGGTTTTCGACGATCGAGCACATGGCCCTCATTAACATTGAAGGAACGGGCTTGGTTGGGGTATCCGGGGTCGCAGAGCGGCTCTTTGGAGCCTTACGTGCGTCCTCGATTTCGGTGGTCATGATTTCACAGGCCAGTTCTGAACATTCGATTTGCTTTTCCGTTCCAGAAGCGTTGGCGGAAAAAGCGAAGCAAGCGATCGAAAAAGCATTCTACGCTGAAATTCATCAAGGCGCGCTGGAGCGCATTCAAGTGACGTTAGGACGCAGTATTATTGCGGCCGTGGGCGATAACATGGTTGAAAAACCAGGCGTTGCAGGACAGTTTTTTTCTGCCTTGGGTCGGGCCGGAATTAGTATCGACGCCATCGCTCAAGGCTCTTCTGAAAGAAACATTTCCGCGGTCATCGACGGAAAAAAAGCCAAACGCGCTTTACGGGCTGTTCACTCCGCCTTTTTACTTTCGCCCCAAACGATTGGAGTTGGATTAATTGGGACGGGGCTGATCGGCAAGGAATTTCTAAAGCAACTACGCGAGCAACTAGAAACTTTGCAAAACGATTTTGGAATTACGCTCCGCTTAAGAGGCGTCACAAACTCAAAGACCATGGTCCTGGATGGCGCCGATGAAAAGGGAATTCCTCCATCGGAGTGGGCACATTTAGAGACGCTTCCCCAGAAAGCTGCAAATTTGGAGGAATTTTTAGCTCATTTAACTGAAAGTCACCTTCCCCATTCCATCGTAATTGATGCTACGGCCAATGGCGACCTTCCTACCCTTTATCCGGAATGGCTTAAACGTGGGTTGCACATTATTACTCCAAACAAAAAAGCAAACACGCTTCATTATTCCTTTTATCAAGCGCTCCGAGAAGCGGCCAAAAAAGCAGATCGGCAATTTTTGTATTCGACCAATGTGGGGGCGGGATTACCGATCCTGCAAACGCTACGAGAACTTTGTCAGACCGGGGATAAAATTATCCAAATCGAAGGAATTTTTAGCGGTACTTTGTCCTACATTTTTAATTCGTTTGATGGAACACGGCCATTTTCTGAAATTGTAAAAGACGCGCGCGAGAAAGGTTTTACCGAACCAGACCCGCGCGATGACCTTTCGGGCATGGATGTGGCACGAAAATTAGTGATCTTAGCGCGTGAAGCGGGTGGAAAATTAGAACTTTCTGACATCCACGTTCAAAGTCTTATTCCAGATTCTTTACGAGCGTTATCGGTTAGTGATTATTTAAACAGGCTTCCCGAAGGCGACGCCGCCATGCTTGCCCAATTAAAACAAGCCCAAGCAAAAGGCGAAGTCCTTCGGTATGTGGGAAAAGTTGATGCTCAAGGCAAAGCGACGGTGAGTCTCGGATCTTATCCCAAAAGCCATCCTTTTGCAGGATTAAGCGGTGCCGACAACAGTTGTTCCTTTCAAACCACCCGTTATCATACACGTCCATTAGTGATTCAGGGCCCAGGTGCGGGCCCAGCAGTAACGGCAGGAGGCGTGTTCGCAGATTTGCTCAGACTTTCTACTCGATTAGGAGCAAACCGATGACTCCCGCCCATTTTAATGCTCCCCTAAAATCCGCAACTGCTTTTGCGCCCGCAACCGTAGCCAATATTGCCACCGGCTTTGATATATTGGGATTCGCAATTCATAACTTAGGTGATCGAATTTCAATGACTCGGCTAGAGCGACCCGAAGTCAAAATCGAATCCATTTCTGGATTAGCTTCATCCACCGCAATTACGCTCGACCCTGCTCAAAACACCGCAGGGGTTCCGCTCCTTAAAATGATTCAGGAGCTGGGTTTAAATTTTGGATTTTCGATGCGGATTGAAAAGGGAATTCCATTAGGCTCTGGCTTAGGGGGTTCAGCGGCGTCTGCTGTGGGCGCTGTCGTTGCAGCACACGCACTTTTGCCTCAAGAATTAAAGAACAAGTTGACGAAAGAACGGCTCATTCACTTCGCGCTCGAAGGAGAAGCCATTGCGAGCGGCTCCAAACACGCCGACAATATTGCACCTTGCTTGTATGGAGGCTTAACGCTTTCGCATCCAGGCGACGATCCCGACGTGACGGTACTCCCCTATCCCAAAACCTTAGCGGTCATCGTGGTTCACCCCGAAATGCGCTTAGATACAAAAAAAGCGCGAGGCGTTTTAAAGCCCGATTTGTTTTTAAAAACTCACATTCAACAGTCCTCCCACCTTGCTGCTTTAGTCGCAGGCTGTTGCACGTCCCAATTCCATTTGATTAAAAAGGGACTAGTGGACTTAATTATTGAACCGCAACGAGCCCACCTCATTCCAGGTTTTTACGAAGTTAAACGGGCGGCATTAGAGAGCGGCGTTTTAGGGTGTTCGATTTCTGGGGCAGGACCAAGCGTCTTTGCGTTTGCAGAAAGCATGCAAATCGCCGAACACGCAAAAAATGCGATGATTCAGGCCTTTAAAGCTCATGGGAAAATGGAAGCCCAAGGTTGGGTTTCTGAAGTAAATTCGGATGGCGCACGAGTGGTGGAGGCCGAATGAAATTTGTAAGCACCCGGGGGAGCGTGGCTCCGGTCGAAATTCGCGCAGCGTTGGAAGCGGGGCTAGCGCCCGATGGTGGACTTTTTATTCCAGAAGTTTTTCCCCAATTGGAACCCTCCGATTTTAATGGCTTGAACACGCTTGCCCAAGTTGCTGAAAAATTATTGCGTCCCTTTTTTAAGGATGACGCCCTTCTGAGCACAAAACTCTCCTCGATTTGTGCCCAAACTTTTTCTTTTCCGATTCCCCTTACGGAGACGCCAAATCACCATTATCTTTTAGAGCTTTTTCACGGGCCAACCTCCGCGTTTAAAGATGTTGGCGCGAATTTTCTGGCCAATACCTTGTCGAACTTACCTGCGGATCACCCCCGAAAAATTATCGTCGCCACTTCGGGCGACACCGGCGGAGCCGTGGCCGGTGCATTTTTTAAAAAGCCAAATTTGGAGGTAGTCATTCTTTTTCCAAAAGGGAAAATTTCACCCAGACAACAGGCCCAGCTCTGTGCATGGGGAGAAAACATTCGGGCTTATGCAGTCGAGGGGACTTTTGACGATTGCCAAAAAATAGCGAAACAAGCATTGCTAGAACAATCCACGCAAACGGCAGGCGCACCGTCCCACCACTGGAGAAGCGCCAATAGTATTAATCTGGGCCGGATTTTACCGCAAATGGTTTATTATGCGTTTGCAGCCTTAACCCTTTGGCGCAAGGACCAAGCGGAAAATCCTACACAACGACGAATCCTCCCCGGGTTTATCATTCCAAGCGGAAATTTGGGAAATTCGCTCGCCGCTCTTTGGGCCAAGAAAATGGGACTCCCCATTGGAAAAATTCACCTCTCATTAAACGCGAACGCTACGGTGGCGAATTATCGAACAACCGGCGAACTTAAACCCTCACCAACCGTCGCAACGTTAGCCAATGCAATGGATGTGGGAAATCCCAGCAATCTGGAACGCACGATTAAGCTGTACTCTTCCCACGATGAATTTAAAAAACACATTACTGCCGAGTGCGTGACAGACACAGAGATTCAAGCCGAAATTAAAGTGAGCCTTGAAAAATGGGGCCAAGTCATTTGTCCCCATACCGCGACTGCGGCCGTGGCGTTAACGAAGATGAATCCACCGGTGGGCGAACGTTGGATCATGGTCGCAACCGCTCACCCGGCTAAATTTGAAACCATTGTTGAACCCCTGGTCGGACATCCGCTCCCGGTGCCGCCTGCTTTGCAAGAAATATTAAAAAAACCGCAGCATTTTACGGTCATTGAACCTAGTTATTCTGCATTACTTAAAGGAGAAACCCCCTATGTCTAAGCGTTTACCTGTAGCCCTTTTAGGTGCCACCGGCCCCGTGGGCCAAAAAGTAATTACGTTACTTGAACATCATCCCCAATTTGAACTTCTGGAAGTTGCAGCGTCCGAAGGCAGCGTTGGCCATACTTACGGCGAGCGAGTTCAGTGGAAAAACGAAATCGAACTCCCGGCTCGTGTTGGCGCAATGAAAATTAAACCACTGATGGACGTGCAGTCGCATTTTATTATTTCCGCCCTTCCCGCTGATATCGCTCAAACGGTGGAACCCGCTCTGGCCGAGCGTGGTCACGTGGTCTGTTCTAATGCTTCGGCTTACCGCATGGACCCTAGAGTTCCGCTTTTAATTCCGGAAGTGAATTCAAGCCATTTATCGCTGCTTTCAAAACAGCCATGGAAAGGAAAAATTTTAACCAACCCAAATTGTTCGACCGTTTTTTTGGCGGGAGCTTTGGCCCCTCTCCAAGCGCTGGGTGCGTTTGAGCACATTAGTGTGGTGACCTTACAGGCCTTAAGCGGCGCGGGTTACCCCGGCGTGCCTTCGTTCGATTTGATCGGAAATATCATTCCCCACATTGGCGGCGAAGAGGACAAGATTAAGCTCGAAACGAAAAAAATTCTGGGCCAAGCCGAAACCGCTGCCCAATTCGGGGTTACCGTACATGTGCACCGTGTTCCGGTCACCCACGGTCATACCGTAGCAGCGCATGTCCAATTTAAGTCCCCCGTAAACGCCGATGCCGTCACCCAAATTTTTGCAAAGCTTGCGCAAGAAAAGCCAAACTACATCAAGCTCCATACGGCACACGACCGACCACAGCCCTTGCGGGACCTCCAACCGCACGACATGCGCATTCACGTTGGTCGGATCAAACAGGGCGATCGTCCCGATACCATTGGTTTTATTTCCATGGGACATAACCTGGTTCGGGGAGCGGCCGGCGCGGCGATTGCCATCTTGGAAGAGTACGGTAAGTATTCGCAATGACGAAAAGCTCCTAAGTACGACCGGCACAGCTGTCTTTTAAATACGGCATATTAAATACGCATATAAACTACTTTTTATATATTTGACTTATTACATAAACTATATTAAATCCTATTCATTATTTATGAATCGTTTAATTATTCGCTCTCTTTTACTTTTGGTGCTCGTTGCGACGGGTTGTGGGAAGTCTTTGGGTGTTAAAAACGCTGGGTTTAAAGGCCAAACGGC
>CAIMNF010000364.1 GCA_903842755.1 Oligoflexia bacterium | reverse complement strand
CGCCTGCAACGCTGCCTTATAAATCGTTTCTAGCCCTTCAAGTGTCTTTGGATTATTAAAATCAGGATGCCACTTCAGGTCAGCTAAAGAATCCGAAACGGTGAATAGTGCCGCAATCTCAACGCCCCTGTATTGGGCTACAGCAAAGAGTGCTGAGGCTTCCATGTCTACGGTTACAACACCTTCGTTTTGGTAATGGCGTGCCTCTGCAATTGTTTCTCTATAAGGTGCATCGATGGTCCAAGTAGTTCCGGTTTTGAATGGTTTTCCAAGCTTATTTAATGAGTGTCCAAGTCGTTCAGTCAGGTTCTTTGAAGAGTGAGCATATTTTTCCGTTGGCAAATAATGATGAGAGGTTCCCTCGTCTCGAATTGCTCGGTTACAAAGAATCAAATCACCGATCTGAACATCTTTTTGGAGAGTACCTGCGGTTCCAATTGAAATGAATTCCTTCACTCCGCACGCAATGAGCTCCTCTAGCATTACCGAAGCTGCTGGAGAGCCAATTCCAAAGCCGCCGATGACCGCAATTTCATTATTGGTTTCTTTCAAATATAAAAGATCTGAAATCACTCCTTCGCATGATTCTGTAGGGTGGTTTTTTTTAATATGAGTAAGTAAGCTTCGTTGGTAGCAGAGGATTACACCCTTAGGCACCTTGAAGTCTGGAGTCTTAGACTGCGACTTCATGTATTCAATAAAATGCTCGGGCTTGAGCATTGATTCTTGATCATGTTTCCCATCAAAGTTTGGATAACGCATATAGAAAGGGTAGCATCCGATTATAAGATTTCGGAACAGATTATTGAGTTCTTCCGCAAAATACACCATCAGCGCAATCGTTCATTCTCGCTGCATGTGAGTTTTTTGATTCGATTCCACTTTGGGTTGCAATGTTTGCACGAGTGGCTTCGTCCTGAGCCGCTAAACCTTCCGAGGTAATGTATTGCATTGCTTCCCCAATGGGCTTTGCCTGTTCCTGCCGAAGGCGCAAGGTAAGTTCAACTTGATCCTTGAGTGCCTGACGCTTTTGTTCAATTTCAGCTTTTCGATTAGGGGGAAGATTAGGATTTTGGGCTGCGACAGTAAGAACATCAATTGCTCTATTCATGTCTCGGGCGAAACTTTGGGTCGCTAAGGTTTGAGAGAGTTTGAGGCAAATCTGATCTCTTCTGATTAGCGGTAGGTATGAAAGTGATCTTACAATATCAGGAGTAAGTGGGGATGCCTCTTCTTCTCCTGGGGCGACGGGGAGTGCGCTAATTCGCCTTTTAATTTCATCATCGGTAATGTACTGACTTCCAGCAGCGATAGTGGGAAGTAGTTTCTTGCAAAACTCTTCAGATGTTTTTTCTTGCATAGACAAGAGGTAGGAGCGCGGGGAATAGGCGTGAGCTTGACTACCGTATTCAACCCTTAGATTTCCCTTTGATAAAACAGTGTCGCCAACCATAGATTTAATTACCCCCGAAATTCTTTCGCTTTCAGGGCCAGAAAACCCTGCCCATTTAGCAGAATCCGCTAGTAGTGCATTCGGAGCATTGGGATCATCATTTTTACCTGCCCAAAGTCCGGCTTTTCGTTCAAATACATTGTTTTGGCAAGATGCGAGTGCGCTATCCATATCTCCGCCGTTTGCTTCAATGGCCTTATGAATGCAGGTCTGACGCTCACGATAGTAGTCTTCGACTCTTGAATCCGTGTATTTATCCATGATTTGACATTGATTGAGACGAGTTTGAGTCAAATAGTTAGCTGAAATTTGCGTGTGTTTTAAAATTGCACACCAAGTGGGTGACATATAACAAGCGGCAAGCATGGGGGCTCCAGCTAAAATGTCCTGCGCCATTCCCTTAAAATAGTCTCCACTCAAAAACTTACCAAATGCGGATTTTAAAGTTCCATCAATGTTGATTTTTCCGCAATCAGAACCAACGCCAAGATCTACACCCAGGTCAACGGGTTTTAGTGTTTCAAAAAGATCATTTTTTCTCTCTGGATTTGGTGCGTAGAGGTAGTCTTGCGGTTTCAAATGAGCATTAGCCCGATAAGTTCCATTTTCTCCCAGCCATCCGAAGGAGTCTGCAACTGCAAAATTCTGAAAGGTAACCATAACAAGAACCAATAACGAGGTAGTGAGAATTTGCTTAAGCATTTGTCGCTCCTTGATCGCCAGGAAGTTCAGTGGTTCCGTTCGGAAATCGACTTACTAAATCTTTTAAAGCAAGCTCAGGTTGATTTGGAAATTTCTGTAATGTTTTTTGTGATTCAAGAGCATCTGGTCGATGGGTCGGCATGAGCCAGAGTTCATAAGCAGAGGGAATACTTCTAAATGTACCTGAAAACTCCTTGGTTTTATGAATATAGAAGCACTCTGCGTATTTGCCTCGAATAGTTCTTAAGCTTTTCACAATTTGAGCAGAAGCTTCAGAGAGTAGTTCTGATTTTGATTCCAAAAACTTAACGTTGTCGTCTTTCATTGCAAGAAAAAGGTAGTGATCTGCAACTGCCCACATCGCTTGCCCGGCTTCTGTGTTGAAGTAATTAGCGGGATTTGGCGTGAGACCAATCAGGAAAAATCCAAGCTTCCTAAAGGTCTCTGCTGCGTCAGTAACAAAATCCTTGGCGACAGGATTGTTTCTGCCTAACATTCCTAATTCTTCAATGACTACCCAACCGCCTCGTTCTTTACCGTCAGTAGTTTTAATTTTTCTTCGAATTTCATCTACCACACTCATCGTGGCGAGTGTTTGAAGTACCGGATCTCCTGACAATCCATCTAAGTCATAAACATAAAGATCTACTGGTTTTGATTTTGGGGTAGGTGTGGTTTGACGAAAAAAATTTGCATAAATTCCATCTGAGTAAAAAGGGCGTAGTTTTCTTGATATTTCATCAATTGCCTGTCCATATTTTTCAAATTCAGGAAAGCCTGTCAATGCCCCAAGCTGTGCCATGATGTCATCTAACGTGACTAACGGCTCATGTGCGGATTCAGTCTCTACTAGCTTTCCATCAATGTATTTTATTCCTGAAGACCGCGCCTTGGTTTCAAATGCGAGTTTCAGTGCCTGTGCGATGCAGGTTTGATGTTCTGATTCAAATTTGAACTGAGGAGAGGTAAGCTGAATGGCGGCAGTAAGCCATTGAACTAGAAATCTTTGTTTGTCTTCGTCAAGTTGCCCCCTGAAAGGTGAAAAAGGCATAGGTTTACCAGACTCGAAGGTGGTGAATTCAGAAGGAACAAATTGTGAGACCATTCCATAGCTAGTTTTATGATCAATTACGAAAATGATTGGTTTGGGATCGTTTCTAAGCTCCCCAAGTAAGAGCTTAATGACTTGGCCACTCTTTGCTGATCCGGTGTCCCCTAGAACAGCAGTCATATGTGAGTTTCCATATGTCTTCAAGCTAAACGGAACCACTCCGTTTTCTCGGGAGTAAAAAAGGGATTGAGCGATTTCTGTTCCTCTAAAGGTATCGAAAACTGGGCAAAAATGAACAATATCTGAAGCAAGAATCCTAATCGCTCGCTTTGCGGTTGCATCAGCAATGGGGTGATAGTTGAGAGGGAGTGAGTTTAGCCAAAGCCCGAGGCCGATTTCCTTTTCTACGATGGCTTCGCATTCAAGTTTTTGTTGAAAGTGAGCGAGTGTTTCCTTTGTTCTTCGTTCTAATTCTTCAAGTGAAGCTTCTTGCGTTTCTCTCGCTTCCGATTCAATAAATACAGAGAATGTCATATTCAGAACTCTGTCATCACGAAGCAGGCGTTCTTGAAGGGAATCGATTTCAGATTTTTGTCTTTTTGATCTGGCAGAAGGGGTATTTTGTAAAAAAAATTCTTTTAAAGCAAAATGTCGTTTTATGGCAGCACCTTTTGGGAAAGAAATATTAATTCCGATTCTGAACGGAAAGTCTAAACTTAAAAAATAAGCCATCGCCCCTGGGTAAGCGAAGGAAGGAGCATTTTTAAGAGTAATGGTACGCGTACTCATTCCTTCACGGGTAATGCCCTCATACTTCAATTGACTTGTGCAAAAGATGAGTTGATCGGAAATAGGCAGGTTCTTATTTAGTTTCGCAAAGGGACGCTCATAGTAGGTGATGGGGTTAAATGTACGGCGTAAGAAATCAGAAAGCGTTTCATCGTCGAGACGCTTCAGAGGCAGTGCTGAAGTGAGTTCGAATTGACTTAATAAGTGATTAAACTCTCGCACCTGTTTCAAAAATGAGTGGGTGGTTTGAGAAAGTGTTTCGTTTGGATTAGAAAGCTCTTTTTTTGTGTTTCTGAATCGTGCGGATAGTGGTGCCTTTTTCTCGAAGCTTCTTACCGATAGGTAGAGCCGCCTTTTGAGAGGCATTCTTTTCCTCATTTTTTCAATTTGGGCTAAATGAATTTCTGAAGGAATGTCATTACGAGTGAAGTCTCTTGGAGTGACGTATTTTTCCCAGGTTAAATCGTGTGGCGAGATGGGAGCTTGTTCAAACAAAAGCGATAGAGTAAGGGCTTCGTCTAACCTGAACCAATTGCGAAGCTTTGCCAGAAGATCACAAATTTGATCAGAGGTTTTTGTCTCATGCTCGCTGAGCATTACTTCATAAATTGTACCCAATGAACCATCTTTCTGTCTGAAAACCGCAAACTCGTTTAAGTATTCTTCATAAGGTAAAAATTGACTTAAGCTCTCGGGACGTTCAAAGAGGGCTTTAGCGAATATCTCGTGGTTTGAAAGTGTTTTTGAGAAAATTTGTTGAATTCTTTCAGTGTTCATTTTGCACCACTATTTCTATTATGCTTTTTTGTTTTCTTTGATTCTTTAATCCCAGGCTCTTGCATTTCATCGTCTGGGTTTTCAAATACTGCTGCTTCTTCTCCGGCAATGAGCGATACATAAGCGCCCCAAAAATAATCCTTAGTTGGTAGCTCGTGTGGGTAGATATATGCGGTCACTACTTTGTGACCCCCTTGCTTGAGAAGCGAGTCAGGTGCTTTTTTGGCTCGCTCGTAGAGAGCAATTTCCTCATCATCAATTTCACTTCCGTATCCTGCTCGTGTATCTAAAACCCTGAGTGATGGCGCGCGACTTGCGCAAGCTTGAGAGACAAGAGCTAAAATTAAAATGAATAAAAATCGATTATTCAACCAAGCGGGTAAAGTGCGAATAAATGGATGCATTTGAAGTTCCTCCTTCTGTGTTTTGATTAAAATAGGCTTTTGGTAATTCGACTTTATCTTGCATTACGATCCAAACGTCTTGGCCGGAACCGACGTTAATCGTTGGAAGTAAGCTTTGAGCTTGCTTCAGGTACCACTGCGTTACCATCGAGGCCGCTTCAGAGGCACCTCCTGCGCCAATGTATTTAGCTTGATCTCCAGTGATGATCGATTGTCCGCCTCCCAAGGGGGTCGCTTGCTGAGTGGTTTGGGCTTGTTGAACTGCCTTTCCGATCCCAGAGACGATACTTGATAGAAAAGCTGTAGCTGCAACGCGGTCCTGTTTTGTATTTACTCTGCCAATTACTGCAAAAGAGTTATCAACATCGTCAGCGATAAAACCATTTACTTCTCGTTCAAACATTCCTCCGCGTTTAGAAACGCAAGAGAGTTTAGTTGCTTGCATTTGAACTCGCTCGGTAGATAGGTCGCCTTGAGCTTTTGCAATGATGAAACAACCATTTAAATCTAAACGCTTATGATTCGGAATAATAAATGCATAATCCAATTGCATGAGCACTGGATAGGTCTTTCCTTCGGGAGCTTCAACGCCTGTTAAGAGTTTTGCTTTTACGTAACTCCCGCTCGGAAGAGTAATTTCTGGCCCCTTAAAGGAAACAGACCCTGTACTCTTCACGGGAAATGAAATCATTGATGCCCCCGGCTTACCGTTTATCTTCGGGGTTGAATAGTGACTAGAAATGCCTAATTCAGACGTTTGAATTGCTGATGATGAAGTTATTTTGACTTCATCTTTGCTTGGAGTTGGGAGTGATCCTGCGACTTGCTTTCCTAGGAAAGTTTCTGAAGCGGGGGCGAGTGACAAACTTGGCGTAGGGGAAGGGGTACTTGCCCTTATTGCTTGAGTTGGCCCTACGAAAGGCCCCTGATTAAATATGGTACTTACTGGAGGGGGTGGGCTTGCATTTGAACTTGGGGGAGGTGATTGTGCCGATTTTTCAAGCGTGAGTTGTTTTACTTCATCTCTGAGTTTGGCAATTTCACCTTTTAATTCTCCCTGAGAATCAATTAAGTTACGCTGTTGCTTTGTGAATAGTCGTTCCTCACCCTTTAGAACCCCTTGATTCGGATTGCCAAGAATACTTCCATTTTTAAAGTCAATTGGACCTTCCCGTTTAAAGATGACGTGAGTATCGCTGTCACCTCTTGAGGCGATGACAGTCGTTAAAATGATTGCCGTTCCTAATCCAATAGAGAGTGGAACTTTGTGGATTTTAAGTGCTGAAATTATTTCTTTAATTCTTCTTTGGTTGATCATCGTGCCTCCGAGTTTGAATCAGATTTAATTGCTACAGGCAGAATCATTTTACTTCCGCTGCTTCCAGGTTTTGCAACGATTCGCAGAAAGCTTTCGCGTTCT
>CAIMNF010000363.1 GCA_903842755.1 Oligoflexia bacterium | reverse complement strand
TAAATTTTTCAGATAGTTATCGGCTACTTCCCAAAGTAGCCCAGCTCGACAGAGGTCCTTTTTACAGGGCAATCGAAATACGAACGTTTCTCTTACTTGAGCATCAGCACTATGAGGGGGCAGTTCATGAGCTTCAAAAACTGCCCCCCGAGTGTGCTGAAAAAAATAAGAAAATTTAAATTTTTCAGATAGTTATCGGCTACTTCCCAAAGTAGCCCAGCTCGACAGAGGTCCTTTTTACAGGGCAATCGAAATACGAACGTTTCTCTTACTTGAGCATCAGCACTATGAGGGGGCAGTTCACAATCCAACCGATTTATAAAAGGCGTCTAAATTCGGTTTTCTGCCCAAGAAGTCCGTAAGGAGTTCCATCGGGTCACGCGCATTTCCTTGAGAAATGACTCGGTCGCGGTACTGAAGGCCCACGGTTGGGTTAGTTAAGCCTTCCTGATCAAAACGCGTAAACATATCTTCCGCATATACTTTTGACCATAAGTAACCGTAATAGCCCGCATCGTATCCACCCATTAAGTGACCAAAGCTTGCGGGAAAATGAGTGTGGGGAATGGGATCAATTCGCTGAATGTCGCGGTAGACTTTCGCAAAAGTCCGGTTGATGTCAATGGCGTGTGTGGCGCGGTGAATTTCCATATCGTAAAACCCGAACACCAACTGACGCGAGTAAAAATAGCCTGCATCGAAGGAACGCAGGGCGATTTTCTGTTGGGCTAATGCTTCGGGAATTTTTTGAGAGGGATTCCGGTAATGGCCTGAAATTTTTTGCAGAATGGTTGGATTCCACACCCAGTTTTCTAACATTTGCGAAGGAGCTTCCACAAAGTCTTGTAAAGTGTTCGAGCCGGATAGGGACGCGTAAGGAACTGTGCTCAGGGTTTGATGCATAATGTGCCCAAACTCGTGGAAGAGTGTTTCCACCATGTCATGCTGTAAAAGTGAAGGCTTTGTGGCGGTCGGAGCAGGGAAGTTTCCTACAATACTTGCAATAGGCAAACTCCATTTTCCATCGGGGAGAATGCGGGCAGAAATAATTGGAAAGGCCGCAAAGTGATTGTATTTCCCCGTTCGCGAAAATAAATCGGCATAAAAGTAAGCCCGCACGTTGTGGGTGTCTTGATCAATGATTTTGTACAGCGAAACGTTTTCTGCCCAAACTTTCGCATCGGCTACTCGTTCGAAGCGTACATGGAAAAGGGTCGAATAAATGTCAAACATGCCTTGAATCACGGTGTCGGCAGGGAAATATTCGGCAATGGCTTCTTCGTCCACCTTGAACTGAGTTTTCTTAATTTGATTTAAATAATAGACGGGATCCCAAGCCTCGACCCTGACCGATTTAACATGTGGAAAATACTTTTGCTTTGCAACGCGTATTTTTTCTAAAACTTCTTTGTTCTTGATGACGAGTTTGGAGCGAAGGGAGTTTAAAAAGGCCATCGTTGTTTTGACGTTTTTTGCCATTCGGCCGTTTTCCAATTGATAATCCGCCCAGGATTTGTAGCCCAAATCTTTTGCTAATTCTCGTCGCACGGCGAGAGCTTTTTCCATAACGGCGGTATTGGCTTGGCCTTGAATATTATAATAAGAAGTAAGAAAACGTTTCCGTAGTGCTGCAGATTCAGCATTCGGCAAGATTTTTTCATAAGCATCCCGCCGGACAGAGATCGTATACAAATGACTTGTTTGATCTTGTTTTAAGGTGGCAATATAATCGGCCGCAATGCCGTTCAGTTCTTCCGGGCTCGCTGTAATCGTCGACTCATCGTTGTTAATGTTTTCCGAAAATTTGGATTGCAGCGTGGCTAATTCTTGAAAAAGTTGGCTCACTTTTTTGAGTTGTTCCGGCGGAAGGTTCATTCCATTTTTCTCAAAGCCAATCAGGGTCCAGTAGGCAAGTCGCTGATCTATCGTGCTAAGATTATTGGATGAGTCGGTGGGCTTTCCATCCTTTAGAATCAGATAAAGGTCATGATCCGTGTAGAGTGCAGCAAGTGCAGTTCCCGTGTCTGCTTCGCACGCGGAGGCTTCCTTCCGGATGGCTTTATTGGAGTGAACATTTTCCATGAAAATAAGCGGAGTGACCTGGTCGCTGAAGTCGGCAGTCACGCGCTCAAAGGTCAAAAGTGTATTTTGAAAGGTCCGTTGCCCCACAGGGATTTTTTTAATTTGATCGATCTTTGTTTGAAGATCTTGCAGGCTTGTCTTACAGAGCTGGGAGATTTGTTGCTCGGCATAGTCGGACCGAATTCCGAGCTCTTGCGGAGATTGATTTTGTTGCAAAGATGAGCAGGCACCAAGTTGAGCAAGGGCAAGGAAGCTAGTCGAATAAACGAATGGACGAAGTTTTTTTTGCATGAAGAAAATTTAACTGATGGAAAATCGATTGTCTACCAGACAAACAGAATGGAGCCGGTAATTGTATAAAACCCTCCGCTCAAATCCGGGACGCGATTGATAAAACTGTCGTCATTCGTATCGGCAAAACTTTGAGTGAAATAGCGCGCTTCCAGCGAAAAATACGTGCTTTTGAAGACAATGGGGAATTCGGCACCAAGTCCCACCGACACACTAAAAGTAGAGTCCGTGTTGGGCGCACTTTGGGTAGCGGTCGTTTCTGATTTACTTAATGCGCCCACCCCCGCGAACAGGTAAGGGCTAGCAAAGGTCACTGCTGCACTTAAGTTTTTTGTATTGAGGTAGTATTTGAGGTCAACCAAAAAACCAATGATGCTTTCCGTGTAATTTAACTTATTGTAGGTAAAAGAATGAGAAGTTGTAAAAATGCCGAAATCAATCGCAACTTGAAAGTCAAACCAGTAGTGAACCCGCAGATCAATGCGGGGGAAGGCGCCTCCGTATAAAATTCCGCGATTTCCGGTAGCTCCTTCGTAACCTACTCCTAGGCTCAATCCAAAAAAACGCCCATATTGATAAAAAAGGGTACTTTGATCTTCCTCGTCGGACATGCTAAAATCCCCGTACTCTAAATAAGGTGAGGTGGATTCAAAAAGCGAAGAATCTTCTTTTTTAGGTGTCGGTACCGCAATGGCTGCGTTTTTAGGGGCAGTGGAAGTCGGGATTGTAGGAGCGTTATCGCCAGGCCCTCCCGGAGCAGCGAGAACGGGTGTCCCCGCAAATAACGACACAAAAAATGCGACTAAAATTGAGCAAATGC
>CAIMNF010000362.1 GCA_903842755.1 Oligoflexia bacterium | reverse complement strand
TTAAAAAATTAAATATTTTATTAAGCGCGCTCTTTTTTATGATTTTGGCGGGGAGCAGTTCCCTGGCTACCCCCGCAAAGGTCATTTTAATTCGCCACGGCGAAAAGCCTATTCCCCCAGCAACGGGGAATCAGCTTATTCCACAAGGGTGTGAGCGGGCGTACTTATTGCCGAGTTTTTTCCAGGCGCATGAAAGCACGTTTGGCAAACCAGTAGCCATCTACGCGGCTAAGCCCGGGAGCGACGATAGTTCGGTTAGACCACTTCAGACCATTGCCCCTACGGCTGCCGCTTATGGATTAAGAGTAAACGATTCGGGCGCAAGGCTTGATTACCCTGCAATTGCCCAAGAAATTCTGACAACCGCGGCATACGATCAAAAAACAGTCGTCATTTCTTGGGAACACCATGTGATTCCCGACTTTGCCCAAGCCCTAGGCTTAGAACTAAAGAAATCCATGAATACAAAAAAGTGGCCAGGCGCCGTGTTTGATCAAGCCTGGGTGTTAAGTTTTACCCAAGGCTCGACCCCTTCGGTCGGCATCGAAATTTTGCCGGAAGCCTTGCTTCCCACGGACAATCCGGTGGGTGGGTTTGAGCATTGGATCGATGGCCCTCAAGATTCCGCCCCGTCGGCGGCACAATCAACGGTCGATCCCGCGATTGCAAATCAATGCGCCACGAACGATGCTCTCAATCAGCTGTTGTTTCCTTTGCTCGAGGTGCCCGTAAATTTGAACTCAAGCGCAATGATTGGCGGAATTTAAGAAGTTTTCAAGTGGTCGCCTTCCCGTTTTCCTTGATGGCTTAAGTAATCCTTAAAAGGTTTATGTTCTGGGTTTTGAATCAAAGGGTCGGTAGCCAACATGGCTTCAACATCGGCGCGCGCTTTCAGGAGCCAATCCTGATCCCGCACCAAGCTTGCAATTTTAAAGGGGAGTGCGCCCGATTGGCGTGTGCCTAAGAATTCTCCTGGCCCACGCAACTCTAAGTCAGCCTCGGCAATTTTAAAGCCGTCTTCGGTTTCACACATGACCTCTAAGCGTTCAGGCGTTGGAATAAACGCGGGACGGTTCGTTTTTAAAAAACAAGTCGACGCATGTTGGCCTCGGCCAATGCGCCCCCGTAACTGATGCAGCTGCGATAACCCGAATCGCTCCGCGTGTTCGATCACCATAATCGTCGCGTTCGGAACATCGACTCCCACTTCAACCACAGTCGTAGAAACCAGAATCTGGACTTCGTTCTTTCTAAAATTTTCCATGACCGAGGCCTTTTCTGCCGAACTCAGTTGGCCATGTAAAAGCCCCACTTTGAATTCTGGAAAAACTTCAGTGGCGAGTTTCTCGGCTGCAGAAACGGCGCTGGTCAGGTGCTTAAACGCCTCGTCTTCGGAGTCATTCACCAACGGAAAAATAAAATAGGCTTGCCGGCCAGCATGAATTTCGTTTCGAATGATTTCCACCATTTTGGCTTGTTCATTCACATGGGCTAGGTAAGTTCGGATCGGCGTTCGGCCGGGTGGCCTTTCCCGAATAATCGATACGCTCAAGTCCCCGTAGGCGGTTAATGCCAAAGTACGCGGAATGGGGGTTGCAGTCATTAGGAGCGAGTGCGGCTGAACCACCGATTTTGCGCGGAGTTTTTTTCGCTGTTCGACTCCGAACCGGTGTTGCTCGTCAATAATGGCGAGTCCTAATTTTTGGAATTGAATGGGGTCTTCGATCAACGCATGCGTTCCAATAACGAGCATCGGTGTTCCGGATTCCAATTGCGCCTGGAGTGTGCGCCGATCGGCGGCTGAAGTTTTTCCAACCAGCAGTCTTACGGCGGTGGTTGCTCCAAATACCCTCAGTGAATTCTGAAAATGTTGCTCGGCCAAAATTTCGGTCGGTGCCATGAGTGCAACTTGATACCCTTGGTCCATCGCAGAAAGCGCAGCTAAGAGGGCCACTGCGGTTTTGCCCGCACCCACGTCCCCTTGCAGTAATCGGTTCATGGGGTGGGGTTGGGTCAAATCCTGGAAAATTTCTTTCAGTGCATTCGTCTGCCCTGCTGTTAAGTGGAATGGAAGCTTCTGAAGATGCCGGCTTAAACTGGTGTTCAGCGTGGCTGGATCAAAGGAATAGCCGCGTTCTTTTTCCGAATCAATTTTTCTAGACAAAACATGGTATTCGAATTTGAAAAACTCTTCGTAAATCAGGCGCTGATGAGCAGGGGACCTGAAGTCCGTAAAAAGATCGTTCCCCGCTTTGATGTAGTTTTCGCTTGGAAAATGAACTTCTTGAATGGCGAGCGGCAATTTAGGTAAACCATGCTTTTTCAGCAGAAAATTAGGAAGATCTTCGTGAAGCAAGTCCACGTAAAGCGTAATTGCGGTGTCTAGAATTTTTCGCAAGGTTTTGGTCGGTATGCCATCAATTTCAGTGTAAACCGGGACAATGCGGCCCACATGCAAATCATCGTCTAGATCAAATTGGATTTCCGGATGAACCATTTCCCGAACCGATCCAAACCGTTTTAAAATTCCGGTAGCAATAAAGGTGCTTCCTGGATTGAACTTGGTCTCGAACCCTTTAAAGGTTCGAAACCACTTTAGGCTAATCCATTGGTTTTCGGAATCGTAGGCTTTGACTTCGAACAGCTTAGAGAAGCGGTTCTTCAGGGGCCGAGAAAAATGTTGATGAGCCGTAAGTTTAACGGAAGCGGTTTGCCCCTCGGCCAGATCTTTGAGTGGAGAAAGTTTGGAGCGATCTTCGTATTTTCTGGGAAAAAAATAAAGTAAATCCCGAGCCGATTCAATTCCCCGCGATGCAAACACTTGCGCAAGTTTAGGGCCCACTCCCTTTAAATACTGTACGGAAGTATCTAGTGGATCGGTCAGCCCTTTTTTGGGCTTATTGGTATTTGATTTCGACGATGCTGTAGTTAATTCGGCCTTTGGGTGCGTTGACTTCAACCTCGTCCCCTTCCTTTTTACCAATTAAGGCGCGAGCAAGTGGCGAGGTGATCCCAATTTTATTCTTTTTAATGTCCGCCTCGTCCACCCCTACAATTTTGTAGGTGGCCCGATTGCCGGATTCCTCTTCCATGACTACGGTTGCGCCAAAAACAATCTTATCTGATTTAATGTTTGCAGTATCGATCACTTGTGCACGAGCAATTTTAGAGTTGATCTCTTGAACACGCCCTTCGATGAAGCCTTGGCGTTCTTTTGCAGCGGAATAGTCCGCGTTTTCGGAAAGATCGCCCAAGGAGCGCGCGTGTTCGATTGCGGCAACAATTTTAGGCCGTTCCACTTGGGTAAGATTCTTGAGTTCATCTTCCAAGAGGCGCTTTCCTTCGAGGGTCATTGGGACTTTTTCGTCTGCCATAGATAGGGTAAAGATTTACCATGGCCAAGTAAAAAATTCAAATAATTCGCCTATTTCTTCTTGAAAAGGGCTTCGGCCGCAAGCTTTGCCGCACTTTGGGTGCTTAAAGCGTCCGCTTTTCGGGCGGACGGAACAAAGTAATCACAGAAGTTGGACTTTTCCTTATCCACGACACGGTCAGCGCTGGACTCTTTGCAACCGTTATTAAAGGCAATGTCGTAGTGCTCGCAGTTTTTACAGGCGTGCGTATCTCGACCACACTGTAAGCACGAGTCTTGTCGATGAAAATTGTTGAGCTCGATTTCTTTATGGCAAGACCAACAGCTGGGCATTGAAGATTCCTTTCCCTGAGGTTTAGTGACCGTAGTATGCATCAAAAACCCTTTTCCCGAAAGCAGTGATGGCTTGGGGAATGGTCAAAATTATCACTTGACTAAAATAGTATTATATTGTAAGGTGTCTCAACTATTGAATTGAGGAAAAATTTATGGGCACTGTTTCGAAGATTTTTTGTGGATTGTTCCTTTTGTTTTAGTAGCTGCCGGGAGTAAGTACGTGAAAATAAATCCAGCCTTAACGTCTTTTTTAGCAATCCTAATGGCAGTTCGAGGTGCAGTTGCTGCGCCATCGCATTGTACGAGCGAGTTAGAAGGGCTTGATCCGAAGCGAGCGTATTCAGGACAAGTGACCGCTTGGGTTACCGAGGGTACCCAACAAGGAAAAAAGATTGTAGGGCAACTTTTAGGTGCACCGGCAATTGTTAAGGTTAGAACTACCCGTTTTGGGGTGCTGACCGTTGATGCAAAAATGATTTCGCAAGTAGAGGGAAAGTTTGCATCGCCCGCAGAATTATTCGCTTATTCCAAACAGCTTTTGAAGGAAGGTAAGCAGCCGGGAGTTTCGGTCTTGTTAAGCCGCTTAGATCAAGATGTTTACGGCTACGTTATTGAAGCCTACGATGAGGGTGAGCAAGCGCTCATCGAAGCAGAGGGTTCTACGGGAGTCCTTGAGTATTATTCAGTACCTTACAAAGCGGTGAGCAAAGTTGCGCGAGTTCCTTCTCGATCGGATCAAGGAGAGTATCTTGCAAACCTAGAAAAAGTAAAGAATTTGCTGGGAAAAGAGCAAATCGCCGCAGACCGTTCTTTTTTAAAAGAGCATT
>CAIMNF010000361.1 GCA_903842755.1 Oligoflexia bacterium | reverse complement strand
CAGGATATATCAATAACAGTCAGTTACCATAAAATAATTTGGATCCAAGTCATAATCAAAACATTCTGCCTAAAAACGAAAATAACTGTCTTACAATCAATTCCTCTGGTTTAGAGAATCAAGAAAAAATGAATTACATAAATCCTGATAAATTGACAAATGATATAAAAATGCAAAGTTGTAGGCATGTTCTAAAACTAATTAATAAATCTGACCTTTCAATGAAAAGAGTATTAGAAACTACTAGTGGGACATCCGAATTTATGCTTCCTATTTCCCAGTTTGTCGGGACCTTGGCTCTATGTGCAGTCTTAATTTTTCAAACTCGCTTTAAGGACCCAAATTCACCCTCTGACTTTGGAACCCATTTAGGATCTATTTATCTCTTTACTCGCTACATTATTGCACTTTCGAACAGCCTTGCCTCCTTTACTAAATTTCGATCACTTCAGCCCTACATGAGGCAAGTTTATTGGAACTGGCGAAGATTAGAGCGATATTGGAACTCTATTCCCATTACTAATACTCGGAATGAAAATTGGGAAGCTCGATCCGCGCCTGCCGTCATTTGGAAAGAGGTGAGTTTTAAATATCCACATCGAGCAAACCTTGCGATTGATAAAATTAGTTTTTACGCGCCTTCAGGTAGCTTTACTGCTTTTGTTGGCGACTCTGGAAAAGGCAAATCCACGGCACTCGGGCTTCAATTGATGGCCTACCTTCCTACCTCCGGTAGCATCACATTACAGTTCACTGAAAAAAATTCTGAACAAGTCGTCACCCGGAGTTTAGAAGATGCGGGGTCTGGGTTTCTCGAAAACTGCGCCTACATTGGACCCGAAGCTTATATCATCGAAGGCACAATCTTAGATAACCTAACCTTTGCCTTGGGACGAACCCCAGCGGAAAGTGAGATCATCCAATGCCTTAAAAAAACTCACTGTGATTTTGTATTTAGCCTGCCTGGGGGGCTAAATTATAAAATAGACGCGCTCGAAAAAGGCCTCTCCAACGGGGAAAAACAAAGGCTCAATTGGGCCAGAGCATTGTTGCGCAAGCCCAAGGTACTGATCTTAGATGAACCCACTAATTTTTTAGACGAACGCCAGGAAAAAGCCCTTATGGACACTTTGGTTGAAATGAAAGGCAAAGTTACGATTCTAGGAGGATTTCACCGCTCCAACCTTCTATTGCTCGCTGACCAAAAAATTTACCTTTGATTCTCACTCTTTTTTAAAACATAGGCCTTAAATAGCTGCTCCAAATTTCCGTTAAGCGTTGCCAAATTGCGCGTCTTTTCAATTGTACTTCGGGCGCGCTCCTGAATGGCTCGCAATTCAGCTCCGTTTGTGGATAGAATTTTACGCACGACATTTACTATTGCGTTTGAATTATTTTCTTCAAAAATAAACCCTGTAATCGAATCTTGAACCAGCTCTGGAATTGCCGAGTGATTCGAAGCTGCCACCAATATGCCGCTTGACATTGCCTCCATAATGCAAACCGGAATTCCCTCTCGGTCGCCATCGGGAGCCTCGCAACTTGGCACCAATAATAAATCACTTTTACTTAAAAGTAAGGCAACTTCGTGCGAAGAACCTTGGCCTAAAAATTCAACTTCATTCTTCAAATTAAGGCGTGCCGTCGCTTCTTCAAGCCGCTTCAATTCTCCCCCCTCACCTAATATCTGATAAGTGAACGGAACACCCTGTCGCTTCAATTCCGCCAAAGCCTCTAACGAAAGATGAAGTCCTTTTTTAGGGACAAGCCGTGAAATAGAAATAATCGCAATCTTTTTTTCTTTAAGAATGGACCGAGGCTGAAATCTAAAAAACTCTAACGCCACCCCACAGTAATGAACGTGAGTTCGCTCTTGGGGGCTACCCAAATCAATCAGCAACTGACGCTGTAAGCGACTTGGAACTAAAAAAAGATCTGCGAAGTCAAAAAGGTCTTGATAGACACGCTCGCCAAACTCGTTTAAGTGACGAGAAAGATCGTAGCCATGAAAACTAACTACTAATCCTGTCGCCTTCAAAATGTTCTTTTTGCAAAGGTCCATAGCGATGATCCCGTTTGGACCAAAATGGGCATGAATGAGGTCAAACTTTTGAATTGATTTTAAGACAAAACGATTTACCCATCCAGCTTGAAACGAAGGCAAGTAGGTCACCTTCAATGCATTATTCTCAAAAGCTTGCATTTTACCCCTTTTAAAAGCGAATAAGTGCACCGAATGCCCTAACGCTAACAAGCCCTCGATTTGATTCAATACAAATGTTTGCGAGTACGTCGGAAATTCATAAACAAAATAGGCGATTCTCATTTTTTAGTTACGCCGCGACGGCGCTCCTAACATTAGTCTAAGCCATTCTATCGTTTTCCAAAATTGAGAATAAATAATGATTAGGAATACCGAAGCGTTTATCCCCTTCCGTCGAGCGAATTGAACCATTTTATATGGAATTTTCAACAATTCCACGCAGGCCTCTACCCCATTTTTCACTCTCCAATAGGAATGATTCGCCTTATAAATATCCGACAATCCCCCAATCACTCTCTGCTCCTTGGAAACTAAGGCCTTCAATGAACCACGTGTAGGATGATTCACAAAAGCTTCATCACTATAATAACTTCTTAGATTAGCTCGAAAAACTCGGCGCCCCCATTCCAAATCACCTCCACTTTTTAAATTCTCATTAAAAAGTCCAATTTTCTTTAATATTTGGGTGGGAACCAATAAATTTGCGGTTGCTCCAAAATGCAATGACTTCACATAATATTCTTGCCGAAAATGAAACATTTGCTCATACAGTTCAACTGAGTTAAAAGTCCCCGACCGCGAATAGAGTTTAACACCGCCTCCAACAAAACCTAATTCAGGATCCTTCTGATAAAGTAACACCATTTGGGTTAGCCACTCGGAAGCGGCAATACAATCACTGTCCGTAAAGGCCAATAAATTGCCCGTGGCCATCCTAATTCCAAAATTACGCGCTTCGTAGGAACTTATTGCGCTTCGATGCATGAAAATAAATCGATTAAACCGATTCTCGGTATTTACCGGAATAGTCTGAGGTCCATTGCTGACGACCAAAACCTCGAAATTTTCGTAAGTTTGCCCCTCTAAGGATTGTAAGCAAAGGTGAAGTGCATCCAATCCCTGACGGTCTATGCCGTAAAATGGAATAATGACTGATACCTTAGGTAAAACTGGAAGATTTTGGATCACCCGTTTAAGATTAGCATAAAGGGAAAGGCTTGCAATGATCGAAGCTCACCATAAAATAAAATGAAGACTGCTTTCAACCCCTCACTTCCCGACTTCTTGATCATAGGCGCTTCAAAATGTGCGACCACCAGCCTTCATGCTTATTTAAATAGGCACCCAGAAATACAGATGCCCACGCAAAAAGAACTCAATTATTTTACCGGTAAGTCCAATTGGCAAAAGGGAATAGAGTGGTATCGATCACAGTTTCAAATCGGCCCACATTTAAACGGAGAAGCAAGCCCCAGCTACACCCACTATCCCTCCATGACCCAAGTCCCAAAAAGAATTTTTGACCTTTTGCCTAAAATCAAATTTATTTATATTGTACGGGATCCTTTAGAGCGAATTAAGTCTCATTTCGCTCACCGAATAAAACTTAAAAAACCTACCCCGCCTTTTAGGGATCTTTTTTATACCGACTTAGGGCGCGATTTTGTAGCATGGAGCAAATACCATATGCAAATTTCACAATACCTAAACTACTTTGACCTGAAACAGTTTTGTTTTATTCATTTGGACGATCTAAACTATCACCGAGCGGAAACTCTACGCTCAGTTTTCAGCTTTTTAGAGGTCGACCCTAATTTTTGGGATTGGCACTATCATGTTCGCTACCATGTAAACCGAAAAACAGCGAAACCACTGGGGGACATCCCCCAACCCATAAAAGATGAAATTCTTGAAGACTGGCGCCTTTTCCGTAAGGATTTTCTTTTAAGATGAGTTGGAAATTTTCCAAAAAATTAATTGCAGAACTCCGCTCCGAAAATCAGTTTTGGATCGAAAGCGGAACAAGTTTAGCCGAAATTACGCTGCAACTTAAAAATGAGCTAGGGGAAAATTTTGCAAATTTTTCCTCAGAGGTCCCACTTTTTAGAAATAACGCCGACGTCCTCGTCCTTTCTCCTAAAACCGCCAAGAAAATTTTATTTCTTAAGAATATTTGGCATGCGAAATACATAATCTGCCCTATCTCTGCTCACGGCGCAATGCGCACATTAATTCAAATATTAGCTGGGAATTTAGCACTAAAGGGGCTTTTGGATTTTGGAACTAAACCCAACAACCGTACCTATCTTTGCCTCAAGGTCTTAAAACGGAAGACTCAGCATCGGAGCGGGAAGCGACGAAGATTTCTGGCGAGCGGTGACTTAACCTCTTTTTTTAAGCGCCTAAATTCCACGAATATTCGGTACTGTGTTCTCAGAAACTTCGAAGGCCTTCTAAAAAACCCAAGTTCAAGTGATGTCGATTTTTTAATTCACGAGGATGACTTAGAAAAGATAGAGGGTGAGTTCAACAAAAATCCAGGCAATGTTCAATTTGACTTGAAAACAAATCGCCATTTTTCT
>CAIMNF010000360.1 GCA_903842755.1 Oligoflexia bacterium | reverse complement strand
TGAAAAAACGTGGAAAAGCTGTGGATAACTTGTGAATAATGGGAAAAATTCCATATAAATTAGAGCTTTAACTAAAAATTGCGCATAAATAGAGAAAAACACCTATATATTCGTTCAGATGGATTGACCTTTTGCTCCGCAACAAGGAAAATACTTGGTTTTCCAGGGATCGAACATGAAAAGAACTTACCAACCCTCAGTAACTCGTCGCAAGCGTACACACGGCTTCCGTATTCGCATGAAAACCAAAAGCGGACGCGCAGTTTTAAATGCTCGTCGTGCAAAAGGCCGCAAGCGTTTGGCTGTGTAACTTAGCCATTGAATAGCGCAAGGATTTCTGAATTACTTAAAGCACGCCCCAAGACAAGTTTGTACTGGGGTATGTATATTGCATCCACTCAAGAGGGCCTCAAGCCTGACTTGGGGGTTGCGGTAGCAAAGAAGTTGGCCAAAAGAGCGGTTGATCGAAACCGCCTAAAGCGGATGATTCGCGAATTGGTTTGGACGGCTCAAGCCAACACATTAAACAAAGATGTTGTGGTCAAGCTCAAAAAACCAATCGGTCGCGAAACCCGGGGCAGACTCAGAAAAAAAGAAAAAGAAATTTTGCGCTCTCAAATTTCGGGGCTGCTTTAGGTGCGCGCCTTAAATAATGCGGCAATTAAGTTGGTAAAAATATATCAATTCGCCTTAAGTCCATATTTAGGTATGCACTGCAAGTATGTGCCCAGCTGTTCGCAATATGCATGTGACTGCTTTAGTCATTACGGATTTATTAAAAGCTTTGGCCTAACGGCGTGGCGTCTTTTGCGCTGCAACCCGTTGTCACACGGCGGTTATGATCCTGCTGTAAAAGATACAAAACACCAACTTAAGTGAATATAAATGGACTTTAAAAAAACAATTCTTTGGGCAGTATTCTCGATGTCGGGTCTCATGCTCTACAACAATTGGCAGGTTCATGAGGGCAAACCATCCTTGTTTGGTGGATCTCCAGCCGTTGTTGCTTCATCAAACGATAAGGCGACACCACCCAAGGTTGATACCCCGGCGGCAATAGCGGGCACACCTATTACCCAGGCGCCCAACTCCAAAACAATAACGGGCGAGAGCGCTGAAAAATTTGTTTTGTCTAACGAACTTCTTTCATTGGAGATAAGTTCTGCGGGCGCAAACGTCGTTGGTGCGAAATTATTAAAAGAACTAACCGCAGATCAAAAACCAGTAGAAATTTTCCAACATACACCTACCCACACCTATGTAGCTCGCTCAGGTTTGGTAGCTGTTGGTAATGCAGATTTGCCCAACCATACCAGCACATTTAAGCTTGACCGCTCAGGTAAAGACGAGTCTGGTAGACCGTTTTTGGTTCTTTCCGCCGAGCGTAACGGTGTGAAACTAGAAAAAACATTTCTCCTGAATCCTCAAAGTTACGATGTTTATGTTGGGCATCGGGTTACACAGGTGGCAGCAAATGGAGCTCCACTGAGTTTGTATACAGAGATTGTGCGAGACGGCTCCCAGGAGCAAAAAATTGGACCTTTTGGAGGTGCTTTTTCTGCAAGCACTTTTACTGGGCCAGCAATTTATACCGATGGGGATAAGTTTAAAAAGGTCCCATTTACAGATATAGAGAAAAATAAATTTACTGCACCCGCACAGATATCGGCCGGACAGCCTGGCTGGGTTGCTATGGTTCAACACTACTTCGCTAGTGCATGGATTCCAGATGACAAATTGCCGCGAGATATTTACTCAGGAAAAATCGATAGTGATTTGTACCGAGTCGGAATGCAGACACAATTAGGCGCAATTCCAGCTGGAACCACATTAATCGCTAATGCG
>CAIMNF010000359.1 GCA_903842755.1 Oligoflexia bacterium | reverse complement strand
TTTATAGAACGTCTTAAACGCTTTGTTTCAGATCATTGATCTAAGCCAACAGGATTTGCGGCTCCCTTTTGCTGCCCAACCACAATCCCATCGTTACGAGAAATGCTGGCATTTTTTGTCCAGTATTTCATTAACTCACCCATGATTTCGTTTTGCTTTTGGTTCTGTAGCTTTGACCGGGTATCCAATCGGTCCTTTTCTGTAATTTTAGCAGGGTCAAAATTTTCTACTTCGGCGGCGACCGCAATTAAAGTTCCACCAATGAGAGAAAACTTCTTCGCATTATCGCCTTTTTTTAAGGCAAATAACTCTTGATGGGCCGAATGAATTGATCCCACTCCCGCAATATAATCCGACTGAGCGCTTAACCAGTCCGACGTTTTCGTTTTAAGATTAAACTCTTTTAAAAGAGCGTCTATTTTCTTATCTTGTCCAGCGGTAAGGAGTGGACTCACGGACTGAGCAAGCTGCTCTATTTTTTCCGTCACACTTTTGTTTAACTCTTCTGGTTTCATTTCCTTGGGGAAAGTTTTGCGCACAGCCTCTGTGTCAAGGTACACGTACTTCAGTTTGCGCCGCTCTTTCGCGTCCTTCAAATCTTGTTCCACGGAATCCGGAGAAACCAGCGCTAAGTTTGTTAAATAATTTCGAAAAGACTTTTCAGCCAAGTCCTGCCCCACTAAATCCTCAAAGCGCGTTGGAGTGTATTGATTATTGGTGAGCACATTTTTATAAAGCACTTTATCAAAATGCCCGTCTTTTTTAAAAACATCCATTCCCACAATTTGCTCGCGAATTTCTTCCACGGAGGGATAAAAGCCCTCTTTTTTTGCGATTTGAACGGTTAACTTTCGTTGCGCCAAATCCTGAAACACGGCTTCGCGGATTTTAAATTGAGCCAGCTGTTCTTCGTCCACTTTACCACCCATCATGCTTTTAAAAAACTCAATCCGTTGAGTTAAAGCGCGCGAAAACTCAGAATAGCTAATTGGCTCGCCGTTTACCGAACCCGCCGCATTCGAACCCATTGAACCTTGACCTTTGCCGGGCATAAAGATACCGTAAAAGATAAATACGGCCGCAACGACCGCTACAATCCCTCCGATAATAACTGGTCCAAATTTTGTGCGCATGGTGGCGATCATAAGCAATGGCTCCTTAAAGTCCTAAAAAATGACATCGAATAACAGTTGCAACTATTGAATCACATTATACTATAATAGCACAACCGGAAAAAACCCCCGGGGAGAAACACAAGAGCATCCTTATGGTACGTTTATGGTAAAACTGATTAAGCAATACCGTTTTTACTTTATACTTTTGACGTTTATTTTGATCCCCATCTTGTCGATCGACAGCACCAACCGGACCCCACGCGATTATCGCCTTTATGACAAGGTTGCGGTCGCATTGACCTCTCCGTTTCAAATTGCAATCCAATGGTCAATGGATGGGATAACCACATTTTTTAATAATTATATTTCGTTGTGGAAGACGCGGCAGGAACATCTTGCCTTAATCGAAGAAAATCGAAAACTCGTCAACACCATCATTAATATTCGTGAGCTAGAACAAGAGAATATCCGACTCCGAAACCTTCTTCAGTTTAAGGAAAATTATAAAATTCAATCGATCGCAGCGCGAATGATCGCGCGAGATGTCACCAGTGAATTCAGAGCCATTCGCATCAACCGGGGCTCCAATGACGGGGTCGAAATCAACATGCCTGTGATTACCGCCGAAGGCGTTGTAGGACGGGTTTTGCGAGTCGCACCAAGTACAGCAGATGTCGTGACCATTTTGGATCCACTTTCCGCAATCGATGCTTACATCATGCGCTCCCGGGCCCGTGGCATTGTGGAAGGCCTTACCGATACCCTTTGCCAACTCAAGTTCGCACTCCGCGTGGATGATATCCAGCCTGGGGATTTGCTTTTATCGAGCGGCCTTGGGGGGAGCTTTCCAAAGGGGATTCCCGTGGGTTCGGTAATCCGCGTCACTCGTAAAACCTATGGAATTACGCAAAATGTGGAGATTAAACCCTCTGTGGACTTCTCGAAGCTTGAAGAAGTCCTCGTGGTCACGAAAACAGACAACAGCCCCGTGCACGTTCAATTAATCGAAAACCAAC
>CAIMNF010000358.1 GCA_903842755.1 Oligoflexia bacterium | reverse complement strand
CGTCAGAGTTAGATCAGAAGCGTAGAGGATTTTTGTTGGATTTTTTGAAGAATTCTAAACTCCAAACTTTTGTGACCTCCACGGATGATCCGGCTGACTTAGGGTCAGAGAGAAGAAACTTTAAAATGATTCAAGGAGAGATATTTTTTGAAGGCCTTTCTTTCACAGAGTAGAGAAAGATTTGATTTTAATTGAATTTTTAAGCGAACTTTAAGGATAGGTGGTAGCGGGCATGAGTGATCACGACAAGGTAAGTAACTCGATCAATACAACGGTAAGTACTCAATATACAGCGGCACAAATTAAAGTATTAGAGGGCCTAGAGGCAGTAAGAAAAAGGCCAGGGATGTACATCGGAGATACTGGCAATCGGGGACTCCATCACTTAGTTTATGAAATCGTCGATAATTCCGTAGACGAAGCTCTTGCAGGACATGCAAGACTGATCAAAGTTTTCATCCTTTCAGACAACAGTATTACGGTAGAAGATGACGGACGGGGCATTCCAACTGGAATGCATCCATCTGGCATTTCGGCAGTGGAAGTGGTGATGACTAAACTGCATGCGGGTGGAAAGTTTAACGAAGAGGGCGGCGCTTATAAAATTTCTGGTGGGCTGCACGGAGTAGGAGCTTCGGTAGTCAATGCGCTTTCTGAATATTTAAAAGTTGAAGTTCATCAGAATGGTAAAATATTTCAACAAACGTTTAAACGGGGCGATCCACAAACCAAGCTTTTGGAAATCGGGGTCACTCAGCGAACAGGAACCAAAACCACATTTAAGCCAGATGCAGAGATTTTTTCTGTATTAGAGTATAGCTCGGAAACCCTCGCCGCGCGTTTTCGAGAGCTTGCATTTTTAAATAAAGGTTTAAAGATTCAACTCAAAGACGAGAGGTTGGAAAATTCCCAAGTGCAGGAATTTTACGCGGAAGGAGGAATCATTCAATTTGTAGAATTTCTAAACCAATCTCGACAAAGTCTCCATTCTGAAGTTATTTCGTTTACACAAGAGTTAAATGACGTGGTCGTCGATATTGCATTGCAATGGAATGATTCTTACGTGGAAACGGTCTCCTCCTACGTTAATAACATTCACACGCATGAAGGGGGCACTCATGTCTCCGGTTTTAGGACGTCCTTAACCCGAGTGATTAATAAGTTTCTTACGGAAACGGGCCTCAATAAAAATTTTAAAGAAAGTCTGCAAGGAGAAGATATTCGCGAAGGTTTGGCGGCCATTATTAGCGTCAAGGTACCCGAGCCGCAATTTGAAGGTCAAACCAAGGGAAAACTTGGAAATGGCGAGGTTGAGGGAATCGTCAGTCAAGTGATGGGCGAACGACTTTCGAAATTTTTTGAACAAAATCCCGCCCTTGTTAAGAAAATTATCCAAAAATCAATTGATTCTGCCGTTGCGCGAATAGCGGCAAAGAAGGCGCGTGAGTTAACCCGTAGAAAAACAGCGCTTGATACCGGCGGGCTACCGGGAAAAATGGCTGATTGTCAGGAACGGGATCCGGCCCTTTGTGAACTGTATTTGGTAGAGGGTGATTCGGCAGGCGGCTCCGCAAAGCAAGGGCGATCGAGAAAGAATCAAGCGGTTCTTCCCTTAAAGGGAAAAATCCTAAATGTAGAAAAGTCCCGCTTTGATCGAATGCTCTCGAGTGAAGAAATTCGAGTGCTGATATCGGCGATTGGCGCAGGCATTGGAAAAGATGATTTTGATCCGAACAAAGTTAGGTACCACAAAATCATTATTATGACCGATGCTGATGTAGACGGATCACATATTAGAACCCTGCTTCTTACCTTTTTCTATAGGCAAATGCCAGCGATCATTGAGCGAGGATATCTTTATATTGCTCAACCGCCTCTTTATCGAGCCAAAAAAGGAAGCCGTGAACAGTATTTGAAGGCTGAAGGTGATCTTTTTGAGTTCTTATTAAACTCGGGAATAGATTCGGCCACGCTTTCTGTTCGAGGGGCGCCGATCGCAAAAGAAGAACTTCTTCCTATTTATCGAGCTTCATCTAAATTTTCTAAAGCAATTGAACGACACTCGAGGCGTTCCAGCTCAGAAGTATTAAGATGGCTTGTCCAAAATCAGGTGACCGCAGCGGCGATACAGTCCGAAGCCCCATTGCGTGAACTTCAGGAAAAGTTAACAACTGATATGGGAAAAATGGGTTACACGGTAGAAAATCATGTGACCAAAGATGAAAACGGAGTGTTTTCCCTAAAAGTTCGAACACGTTTGGATGGAACAAGTAAAGTGACCCAAATTTCTAACGCGCTTCTTCAAAGCATTGAATATGAAGAAATGTTAGCCAATTTTAAGGCTAGCGAAGGAATTCACGACGGCGAAGTTTTTCTCAAATTAGGCGAAACCACTCCCCGCAAATTAAAAAGCATTTCAGAGGCGCTTGATGCGCTCCAAGAATATACAAAAAATGGAATGAATATTCAGCGATATAAAGGATTGGGAGAGATGAATCCAGAACAGTTATGGGAAACGACGATGGACCCCGAACGCAGGACTCTTTTAAAAGTCATGGTCGAAGATGCGGTTCAGGCCGATCAAGTTTTTTCACTTTTAATGGGAGATGAAGTTGAGCCTAGGCGAAACTTTATTGAAACTAACGCGCTTAAAGTCAGAAACTTAGACATTTAGAACCGTGAATAGGGAGCGGAATCGGGCTGAACAGGAGCAGAAGGGAAACAAAAGATGATCAGGTCAAAAATATTAAGTACCGGAATGTATGTGCCTCCAAAGATTTTAAAGAATGCGGACCTATCCGCTTTTATGGACACGTCGGATGAGTGGATTAAGCAAAGAACTGGCATCGAACAGCGACATTGGGTCGAAGTGGGAACGACCACATCGGATTTAGCGCTCGAGGCCTCTCTTGCCGCGATTTCCAATGCTGGAATTAAAAAAGAAGAACTCGATATGATCATCTTGGCGACTCTTAGTCCTGATCATGAGTTTCCGGGTACCGCTTGTTTCTTGCAAAAAAAATTACAAGTTCCCCTCATTCCAGCCCTAGACGTAAGGCAACAATGTACAGGGTTTATTTATGGCCTATCCATCGCCGATCAATTCATTCGGACGGGTACTTATAAAAAAATATTGGTTGTTGGCGCAGAAGTTCATTCGGCGGGACTTGAAAAAAGCACGAGCGGGCGGGAGGTCACAGTACTTTTTGGTGATGGTGCGGGCGCAGTGGTCTTGGGTGCAACCGAAGTGACAGAGCTAAAATCTGATTCCTATCTTTACTCCACTCACCTCCATGCCGATGGAACCTACGCCGAAGAGCTTTGGACTCCTTCCGGTACCGGAATGAAAGAAAAAGACCGCATGACAATTAAACAAATTGAGAATGGAGCAATTTGGCCGAAAATGAATGGGAAGGCGGTTTTTGTCCATGCGGTTAAGCGAATGCCTGAAGTCTTAATTGAGGCACTGGAAAAAAATGAGCTTAAAATAGAGGACATCGATTTATTTGTATTTCACCAGGCAAACTTGCGAATCATTGATATGATCGCGAAGCAATTTAATATCCCGGAAGAAAAGATTTTTAATACCATTCAAAAGTATGCGAATACGACAGCAGCCACGATACCGATCGGATTAGACGAAGCGGTCAGGGCCGGTAAATTAAAAAAAGGAATGTTAGTTGCTTCGGCGGCCTTTGGGAGCGGCTTTACTTGGGCCTCAGCAATTTATCGTTGGTAAAATTTAAGGAATAACTATGGAAACGCCTACGCCCCCAGAACGTAAAAATATTTTAAATGTAAACATCGAAGAAGAAATGCGCGGCGCTTACTTAGATTACGCGATGAGCGTGATTGTGGGACGAGCCCTGCCCGATGTCCGCGATGGGCTTAAGCCTGTCCACCGACGGGTGCTTTATGCAATGTATGATTTAGGAAACGTTTATAATAAAGCATACAAGAAGTCGGCACGCGTAGTTGGGGATGTCATTGGTAAATACCATCCCCATGGAGATAGCGCCGTTTACGATGCGATTGTTCGACTTGCCCAGGATTTTTCACTTCGCTATCCGTTGATCGATGGACAAGGAAACTTCGGGTCTGTCGATGGAGATTCGGCAGCGGCGATGCGGTATACCGAAATTCGAATGGATAAAATCACGGACGAGGTTTTAGCGGACCTTGAAAAGGAAACTGTCGATTTTGGACCCAATTATGATGGATCACTGAATGAACCCCTGGTTTTACCTACAAGAATTCCAAATTTATTAATTAATGGTT
>CAIMNF010000357.1 GCA_903842755.1 Oligoflexia bacterium | reverse complement strand
TGACTTTCCGTTGGCGAACTGGAAAAGCGTGGACCAAATATTACGCGTAAAACACTTTGAATTGGATTACGCCCACGAAAGTCTGGTGATGTTTGCCTTGCGGGTCTTTAATAATGGGACTCAACCTATTCCACTTCATCAGTCAATTGTTGCAGAGCTTACCCGGTTCGCCCAAAGTGCGTCGACCGATTCGCCCCGCTTCATCACGCTTCGCACAGGCTCGGACCTTCAGACGGCTCTTTCATTTTTTTCATACGCGAATCATTTGAAAGAATTCGGCATCACCCAGGTTGCTCCTACCGCTTTCCCTGTCATTCGTTATTTAAGACCAAAGGGGGAAATGAACAATGATCGTTACGATGCGTTTGTGGAGGAATTGGCCAAAATAAAACAAATGGCGGCAGTCCATCCGGTCATCGTGGTTGTGCCGGCGGAAGCAAAAGGGACTTACCGACTTCACCTCTTGAACAAAAGTAATGTGAGTCATTTTTATGAATACCTACGACCAGACTTCACCTCTTGTGAAAACGCGTTGAATCCACTCTAGTAAAAGTCATACGTCTCTTACCAAAATCGGCACGAATGCCGACATTGGTTTTGGAATTAGTTTAATTCCCAAGCGTTTACATCGCTCTTGAATATGATCTTCCTCATAGCGGGACGTCACCAAAAGAGATTGCTGTTGAATTCCAAGTTCCTCAATCAAATCGAGTCCAGTCTCACTCTGGCCGATCATTTCGTAGTCCACCAAAAAAACGACGTCGTCGAGCTCGGTAAAATTTAGGCCATAAAACTTTCGCAGTGCCTGGCTAGAGCTTAAATGTTCTAAAGTTATTGATTTTACTTTTTTGAGAATGCTTTCAAATCTTCCCGCCCAAATTTGGTGAATGGTTTGATCGTCATCGAAGATCGCAATTTTCATCCCGGGGCTAATTTTGAGGGTGGGCACAAACCAATCGGGAGGGGGTGCCGCTGGAATAAGAAGGGATAAAGTGGTTCCTCGTACGCGCGCTGCCCGAGACTCGGTCACGATTTCGAGCGTTCCGCCCCACTGAAGCAGTGTCTCTTTTGCGTGATAGAGTCCAAGTCCGTTGCCTTCCCTTTTTCCAAAAGTTGCGCCTTTTTGGGTAATTTTAGGTAAGATTTCTTTTGCTATGCCAGACCCGTTGTCGGAAATCGTGAGGCACAGGGTTTCTGGATTTTTGGCGGTAAGGGAAAGATTCACTTTTCCGGATTCGTTTTGCATGGCCTCAATTGAATTATTGACTAAGTTCGAAATCATTCGCTTAAATTCAGTGGGCACAATATTGGCAAACAGGGCGTAAGATTCATTCGAATGGTTAAAATGAATCGAAATATTAAGCTTGTCTCGGTACTGAATTCTTTTTTCAGAAATCACTGAATCAATTAGGGGCGATAAATAGTGAACATCCGGAGCCTGTGTGGGTTCGTGAACGGAGGGAGTTGCAGGTAATTGGGAGATCAGTGGAGTGTTCGTACTGTCGCGACCCACTTTAAGAAGGGAGTTTGCAATATCGCGAATTCGGTTGATGGCGTTCCGAATAATCAAACGCTTGTCTTCTGGAAGTTCGTGCGTCGAGGGCAAGATCATTTCTAGCGCGGCAAGTGGAGAGCGGATGTCATGTGAAACTTGTGAGGCCATTTTTCCTAACATCGCTTGGGATTTTGTTTCTGAAATATTATGTTGAAGCTCAAGAATACTTTCTAAGAGCGGTTTAATTTCGATGGGTGATTTTTCCATGAGCGACTGAGAAAATACCCCCGTGGAAGTCGAGGCATTCACCACTTCGGAAAGGGGGCGAATGGAAAGTAAGATCACTCGTTTGGTGACGAAATAAAGCAGAATATTGAGAAGAATTCCGCCATTGAGTAAATAAAACGCAAGCGAAAAAGCTGAATCTTTTAAATCACAAAACGTAATTTTACCCCGTAAAAGAAAGGGATCGACTCCGATATGGGGCATGGATTCGCCTTGGAAAAGAGAGACATCTAATACTTCACTCGATGTACACGTGTCGTTTAATGAGTTGTTTCGTTGAGCGACAACACGATCCGAACCGGCGATCACTTTAATCGAGCTAATAAAATTCGGTAAATCGGGGCTATTTAAATAGTCCTCCGTCAATGCGAAGTCCCCTTGAGCAATAGCGCGTTCCAGGAGTTTGGAGAGGGTGTTAAAAACGACGATCATATTCGTGCGCCGCTGGGCCACTTCCGAGTTAAAACGCACAATTCCAAAAGAAAGAGTCACCACTAAGGTAATCGTGGCAATCGTTAGAGTAATATAAAAGATGAGTTGTCTCAAAATAGAGACACGGCTAATTTCCATTGGTGGATTTTCCTGCACCGTCGTATTTCCAGAGGTAGGTTCTAAAGGGTTTGAGATCGTAACGGTTGGTTCCCATGATCTTCCACGGCTTTTTAATATAGACTTGGCCATACGGTGTGCTGGCAAGCGGGATAAAAATTTGGTGCTGATCGATCAGACAAAGATCGGCTTTTTCATATTCCAACTGCCGCTTTTCGATCGAGGAAATGGTCAATGCATTTTTAATCAGTTCATCACAGTCGGGTGTTACCGATTTGGTGGTGTTTTGATTTGAATTCGATAAAAACGAAGTCAGGAGTCTTTCGCCATCTAAAGTAACCGCAAGTTTTTTTAGACGAATAGCCTCAAAGGCATTTTTGTTCATTTTACGGATGACTTCGTTCTGTGGAAGGACGGCGACCACTGGCTTAATGGGGAGTGGATCAAATACTTTTGGCCAAATCCCTTTTTCCATTTCTGCAATGTTTGACGTCGTCACATAAATCGTAAATGTTAATGGATGTTGAGCATTGTAACCCGCACTATTGAGGAGTTTTAATGCAAGGGGAAGGTTCCTTTTGTCGGCTCTCGCTCTAAAACTTCGCATTCCTAAGGGAAATAATCCCTTTTGCAAGAAGGAGTGTTCCCAGTGATAGCCTTCTGATAAAACGTCGAAATTAATTCCTTCGTTAATGGCTTTTCTCACCGCCACATTGTTAAATGGTTTTTTAGAATTGTTTAGAATCAGCTGATAGTACGCTAAGTCCGCAAAATCGTACGAGTTGAAGCCATCGTTTTTTTCGAAGGACTCCTCCGAGATGATTACATTCGACCAATCTTTTAACTTACTAAAGTCACCCCATGCATCGGTTTGTTCAAAGAAAACCGTTTTTGGGTAATTCGAATCCAGGTGAAAATGGTTGTTTTTGATTAGTTTTAGCGTGGTTGGGGTCAGCTCTCCCACGGTGTAAGCACCCGAGCCAATTGCGCCGTGGAGGAGGTCGCTATTGTTGTCTTTGACAATATAGCAATTGTTGGTTGCAAGGGCTTCAGGCAATAAGGGAGATGGACGATCTAATAAAATGGAAAACTCTACGTCAGAAATTTTCTTTAGCCCAGGTAAGCGGCTAATTTTATTTTGAATTAAATCTTGATAGCCTTGCACGCTTCGCAAGGGTACCGAAATGTTTACTTCAGAGTTGCGAATGCAACGGGTAAGGCTGTTGATTACTTCCTTCGTGGTCAGTGGCGTTCCATCCGAAAAATGAGCTGCACGAAGGCGAACGGTAAATTCCTTTCCCGTATTAGACCACCGAATAGAGTCCGCGAGAACGGGCTTGATCTTAAACCCTTGCCCTACTTCAAATAATCCTTCCGCGAGTAATTCGGTCACATTCGATTCAACCATGGTCGTAAGGTTTCCCAGGACGAGGTGTTGCGGTACTGATTTAACCGCAAGCTTGACTGGGATTTCTTCAATGCTTGCGCTCAACGAGGGCGATGATTGGATCATCAAAGACACGAAGGCTGCACATAGAGCTATTGCTGGATTTATATTTTTGTTAGTCGCTACAGTATTCATTTTTGATATAAAATATTTATATCAAC
>CAIMNF010000356.1 GCA_903842755.1 Oligoflexia bacterium | reverse complement strand
GCTTAATTAATTAAGCGGCAAGTGCGTAATTGCTGTTTGCAGTTACAATTTTGTGAACTGTTTAACGAGGCCTGTTCACACCTCGGCATGCCTCAAGGACTTCAACGCTCCCGTCGAAACCGTGACGGCCCCTAAACGACAGTATAGCAGATCAGGGGAGTTAAACCAATGAGCCTTTTAACTGGTTGAAACTTTTAGTGGATTCGTCGGTCCATTTACAGTGACGGAGAAGGCGCACTAAAGTTCGCATAATAGCCTTGAAGCAGTAAGCGATCAATTTGTGCGCGGGCTACGCGGTAGTTCGCACGAGCGGACTCTAAATTAATTTCGGCGGCTAAATCATTTTGCAAAATTTGCACTAAGCCGAACAGGTCTACCTTGACGCCAGCTGCGAGTCGCGCTTGGGCGGACTCCAAAAGCTTTTGTTGGATTTGAAGGCCAGTGGTCGCATCTTTAAACGATTGGAGAGCAGAAGTGTAATCGATGATCGAGTTATAGGTTTTTTGCGAAATAATCGAGGTCAGTTGTTCTTTGCAAATTTCAAGTTCGTTTATTTTGGATCGCTGAATGGCAAGCTCGGTGGGAAGGGCAGCGCCTAGCCCTAGGCTTGGATCACCATACGGATCAAGCCAAGAAAAATAAGAAGCTTTTCGTTGATACCGAGCCGCTTCGATTAAATCGTCCAGTTGAGTAAGTTCAAGCGCGTGGTTCAGGGCGGACGATTGGACGGTGTCATAAACATACAAAGGTGCAGATTCGATCGGCTGAGATTCGTGATCGATTTGGGTTCCACTCACGGCTCGGGGATCTAAAAATCCTAAAGCGGCAGATGCTGCGGCTAAATCTTCGGGTAGAACTTGGTTTAAAACATCAATACTTTGTTGAATTTGGTTGACGATGGAGTCCAAATTCCCCGTCGAACCGGTTGGTAGCTGCCCTAGGTTTTCGCGGATCGAAACTTCATTTCGAATTTGCTGAGCTTGAGCCAATAGTGACTGGGTGAAGCCAAGGGTTTTTTGATCTCGGTCAAATGTGTAGAATAAACTTTCAATTTGCACGCCCATGTCCAAACGCATCAGCAGATAAGAGTCCTGTTCGGCCTTCGAAAGTTCGCTCGTCGATCTGGCCATAAACCATCGGCTAGGAAGTAAAAAGGGGGCCAAGTCCCCAATTGCACCGACGAGAGTTGGCCAACTGGGAGCGATATTGCTTGCAATAGAATTGAGCGTAATTTGAGGCAAAAGATGCAGGTAGCTTGCCTTTGCCAGTTTTTTCGCCTGGAGGACATGTTCGTATTCAATGCGCGATTGAAAGCTCTGAGTCCGGGCCCGTTCAATGGCTTGCGTAAGTGTAAATACTTGAGCATTACTGGTCTGAACGGCTGCAAGGAGAAAAAATAAAAGTGGGCGCATAACTTAAAATGAAACTCCCATTCCGGCGGTCATCGTAAAAGTAGTACTTAGCAGTTGGCCAGAAACATTTAAGGCAAACGAACGTCTTAATTCGGTTTCAAACGAGACGCGGTGATCAAATAATACCGGTAGGTGAACTCCAAGTGTGGGGCCCCAGCTAAAAGCAGACCCTTGCTCTTCTGCGCCAGAAAGATCCGAGGTTTGCCTAAAAAAATAGGGATCAAGCTCAACGCCCAGAAATGGCTTGAACCAGGAAAAGTGATCGTAATGCACAAGAAGCCCTATTCGAGCACAAAGCATCAGTAAATTTACGGATTCAATCGACGTGTTAATGTCAGGCGAGGCGGAAACCAAACTTCCTGCGCGATCCGCGAAGCCAACGCTGTAGCGGCCCCATAAAGAAAAGTCTCGTGCGCTTGAATTGGAATTCAGTTCGGCAAAAGAAAAGAAGTGAGTGAAATAATCTAAGCTGACAAAATTAAAATTGGCCCCATCGTATTGTGAAACATAATCGCCCACCGCGATTTGCGGCGACGCCATTTGGCCTGAATTTAGGGAAAGGTACAGAAAGGACTTTAAGCGTTCTTGCTCCCATTGATTGGACGTAGGAAACCCTACAATCGATGTGTGAGTTTGAGTTGCCGTATTGGGAAAGCCTAAACTTGTGCCGGATTCTTGCGCGTGGGCGACTCCTAAAACAGGAGGTGCGGACAACAAAAAAAGAATTACGCCAGCTTGAACTTTATTTCCTAGGTTTAGCATTTGTTCAGGGGATTAACATATGTTATCAGTAGTTGCAATCAACGATCAAAAAATAGTCAGCAGAACAGCTGCATTTCGAGGGGTATTTGTGAAAAATAAAAGAGTGGGCTTGAGCGCGCTTTGCGGGTGCATTTTTCTTCTCCAGGGTTGTTTGAGTCAAGATACAACTGGCGACACAACGCAGCACGAGATTAATCGTCAAAATGCTGTGGCGAGTCAAATCGAAAAACAATATCGCCAAGTAAAGGGCCAGTACGCGGGAATGTTTCATTATTCGAAGCTACTGTTAACTTTAGATGTGGTCCGATTGAACTCGACGGGCAACGGCGATTTAGGTTTGGTCCCGCTTCCTCATCTGATCGGGAGCCTAGAAGTGTTTCCAACCGTGCTTGTGAATGATGAGAAGTCTGCAATCGGTATTCCCTATCCGGTAGTGGATGGTCAGTATGTAAATGGGAACGACCTTTCGTTGGTCGTCCAAGTGAACGGGGCGCCGACCAATCTTCATTGTAATGTGAGCGAAGGCCAACCGCTGGAGTGTGATTGGTACATGAACGCCAGCTCGGCCGCGCGCGCCAGTTTTAGCCTTAGTCAGGTTAGCGCCCAGGACGAACAACTCCATGGTAACCAGAGCGCGGATGGCTTAAAGGGACTTTACGTCGGCAAAAATAAGGATTACACGAAAATTATTGCGGATTTTAGAATGATTTTATCCCCTCAAGTAGGATCGGTTTCGGTTCCAATGGTTTCCGTTGCAGGAAATTTTACCTTTTACACCTCAGAGATGGGCAGTGCAAATTTCCCAATTGTGGACAGTGAGTTCGATCCAATTTCCAGCACCTTGGCTATAAAAATTAACGGAGATAATCCGATTGTTGTAGATTGTTCGATTGTCTCTGAGATATCTTTGCACTGTGTTTGGAATGGAAGGCATGGCCCCAGTTCGTTTGAAGAATTTGATTTAACTAAATCCGAAAGCCTGTAGCGAAGAGACTAATTTTTAAAAATGAAAAATTCATTATTTTCGATTTTGCTTTTTTTAGTACTTCTGATTGGAAATAAGAATGGGCGAGCTCAACCACAGGTTCAAAGCACGCCTAGCGAGAGCGGGATTCCAGGCGAAATTCATCAAGTGGAATCGCCATCCAATTCAGTAACGCCAAATCCAGTAACCAGTGGCGAAGTCCGCTACCTAACCTACGAAGAGGCAGTAGCCATCGCTTTTACCGACAATGTAGATTTGTTGGCCATTCGCGAACAAGAGCAATCGTTTAAACAAAGATCTGCGCAAGCGTTGGCACCCAATGAGCCGGTTCTCAGTTACAACAAGAATGACGTTCCCGGTTTTTCCTTAACTCAAAAAGAAGCCCAAGCCATATATCAACTCAGTTGGACTTTGGGGTTTCCGGGCAAAGCGTTAGCGAATTCGGCAGTCATCCGGCATCAGGCTGAAGGTGCGCGGGAGCAGGGAAGTGCGCAAGAAATTGCAATTATGACTTCGCTCTCTAATTTATATGTTTCCCTCGCCACAAACGAAGCCTTTTACAAATTTTATTTAGATGAACAGCTCCGTGATCGCGCCCTGAGAAAGTTGTTGGAAAAAAAGTTTGCGGCTTCGCAAGCGGCTAAAGTTGACTTGTTAAATGCGGAGGTAGTGACTCAGAATATTGCGTTAAATATTTTAGAAAACCGAAACGATTACGAGACGTATTTGACACAGTTTCGACAAATATTGCGGAAACCATCCGATAAGCTCTATTTTCCAAAAGTCCCGGACAAGGTTTCGATCCCGGACATTTTGCAAACCTTTGACGAACTTGTGCCCTTAATGCTTAGAAATAATCATTCGATTTCTATTGCTCAAAAGCAGGTCGAGAGTTCTCGGGCGACTCTGACCAATGCATCCCTTCAAGCACTGCCGGACTTCCAATTAAGTGCAGCGTTGAATGAGTGGGTTCCGTCTGCAGCACCGAATGGATCGTCCGTGTTAAGAGACTATTCCTTTGGTATTGGACTCCAAATCCCGCTATTCTTTGCGTTGAACGAGCTTCCCGGAATCCATGCGGCTAGGCATGATTTAGGTGCAGCGGAACATCAATATTCTTCCGCACAACTTCAAGCCATCTCTGCGCTTCAGACGGCGTACACGAGCCTCAAAGCAAGCTTAAAAGCCGTGGACGTTTCGCAGCGTTTGGTGGTTCCGGCTGCAAAGGCTAGCTACGATCTGACCTTGCTGACCTATGGCTTAGGCAAAGCCAATTACTTTATGCTCGTCCAGGCGCGACAGGCATGGCACGATGCCGAGCGCGACTTGCTGACTAAGCGACAATCCGCCGGACAATTTTATAACCAATTGATTGCCCAGATGGGCTGTGACCCAAAAAAATCCGAGGGAGCTTATGTTTGCAAATAAGAAAAATTTAAAAATAGCAGTCGGTGCCGTAGGGCTAGTGGTTGCTGGAATCGTTCTTTTTTTCGTTCTTAAAAAAAAGATCACCGTGGAACCGATGGTTCAAAAAGTTTCGGAAGATACCCTCAAATTGACCGATGAAGCGATTAAAAATATTAAACTTGAGAAAGTTTTTAAAGGCGATTTTCCAGAGAAGCTTTCTTTGATGGGAAAGATCAGTGTCCCCGAAGATCGTACAATCGTGGTGCAAGCGCGGATTTCAGGACGGACGGATAAAGTGTTTGTGGCTTCGGGCGAAGTGGTTGCTCCCGGTCAGCCGCTGGCCAGTATTTTTAGTGCTGACTTTGCAATCGCACGTGAAGAATATTTAGAAGCCTTAAAAGATGTTCAAAAGAGTCCAAACGACGAAGAAGCCAAGCACTTGTTTGAGCTTTCCAAGCGGAAATTAGACGCGTTAGGCGTCAGCACCGTGGACGCGTCTAAATGGACCGAGAATTCAGGAAAAATAAACGAGCTGGGCGGCGATAATATGATCGTCCGCGCCCCGCGTGGTGGGGCATTGCTCAGTAAAACCTCTGCCATTGGTAGTTTAGTCAATGTCGGAGATCCTTTGTTTACGATTGGTGATTTAAGTAAGGTTTGGTTTGCGGGCGATATTTACCCCGAAGATTTGAACAAAGTTCACAAGAACCAAGAAGTCGTCATCGCCGCCAATAACGATTCCGTCATGCTCCATGGGAAAGTTTCTTTTATTAGTCCCGTGATTGATCCGACGAGTAGAACCATTAAAATTCGGGCACTGATGGATAATCCGGGAAGTCAGCTCCGGGCCGATATGTATGTGCAAGGAAGTATTGTTTTGAGTACGCGGATTGCGTTAGTGGCTCCGAAGAACGCGCTGGTGCGCCTCGGGGACACGGTTTTTTGTTTCAAGCGTATTCCAGGCAATCAATTTAAAAAAGTTTTTGTAAAAGCGGAAAGCGAAAGTGGCGATAAAATTTCCGTTTCCGACGGCTTAGTCGATGGAGATGAAGTTGTTTCGGAAGGGGGCCTTTTGTTGAACGCGGCCTTATCGGATTCTGGTGCGGGTGAGTAAACAGAATGGGTAAAGAATCATGATTGGCAAAATAATCGCATTTTCATTAAGAAACCCGATTTTGGTCCTAGCCTTGGGATTAGGGCTGGTCATCGGCGGCGGAGTTGCCTTTAAGGAACTTCCCATCGAGGCGTATCCAGACGTTGCCGATACTTGGGTACAAATCATTACGCAGTGGCCAGGACACGCGTCAGAAGAGGTGGAACGCCAAATCACCATTCCGATCGAGCTTTCCATGAACAGCGTCCCCCACGTCATCCACAATCGGTCTCTTTCGGAGTTTGGACTTTCGGTAGTGACCTTGCTCTTTGACGAAAAAACGCCTGCATTTCTGGCACGGCAATACGCGCTTGAAAAAATCTCTCTCCTGACCATGCCTGCAGGTGTCCAGCCCACTTTAGGGCCCATGGGAAGTCCCGTTGGGCAAATTTATTTTTACTATTTGGATAGCAAGCGCCCGGTCATGGAGCTAAAAGACATCCAAGACTGGACCATTGAAAAGTATATCCGAGGTGTGCCGGGTGTTGCCGATGTTTCTAGTTTTGGGGGAGAAGTGAAGCAGTTTCAAGTGCTGGCGGACCCCTTGATGTTGGCCAATTATGGACTAGGGACTCCTGCGCTGATCCAGGCTCTCTCCAATAATAACCAAAATGCGGGTGGCGGATTTATCCAAAAGGGCGATCAAGCAATCAATGTCCGAGGTGTCGGAAACGCAAACACCGTCGAAGACATTGGAAACGTGATTATTAAAGAGCAAAACGGAACGCCCATCCGAATAAAAAACGTGGGATCGGTGGTCATTGGTCCTCAAGAACGGTTAGGCCAAATCTCGCTCGCTGAACACAAGCTAGTCAATGGTCAAGAAGTCGTAGACAATCGGGATGATGTGGTCGAAGGCATTGTGCTTTCGCGGGTTGGCGAACAAGATGAAACGGTTTTAAAAAAGCTCCACGAAAAAATTAAATGGATTAACGAAAAAATCCTACCTGCAGATGTAAAAATTAAACCCTATTTGGACCGCTTTGACCTGATTAGCATGACCACTAAAACCGTCGAACACAATATGTTCGAAGGAATGTTTTTAGTGCTGTTGGTTTTGTTG
>CAIMNF010000355.1 GCA_903842755.1 Oligoflexia bacterium | reverse complement strand
GGGGGCGCAGTTTTTTCGCTTCTAATTCCTTCTGAATTGCTTTGGGTTCCAGCTTGGGCATGACCGTTAGATTTCACGATTTTGGTAAAATTGGAAAGCAGAATGTTTCCTTGTTGGATCGGACCTTCCTAGTGTATAAAAGAGGACTATGAAGTGCCCCTATTGCTCCGTCCCCGAAACGAAAGTCATTGACTCGCGCCTGAATCAAACGGGCGACATGACTCGTCGTCGGCGGGAATGTGCGGAATGTGGCGGACGCTTTACCACGTACGAGCGGATTGAAGAAGTAATGCCAAACGTCATTAAAAAAGACGGGAGGCGGGAGCCGTTTAGTCGCGACAAAGTCTTTGCAGGCATTCAAAAAGCTTGTCAGAAAAGACCGGTCACGACTCAACAAATTGATACCGCAGTGACCCAAATTGAACGCCAAATCCAAAGCTACGGACTGAAAGAAATCCCCTCAAACTCGATTGGCGAAATGCTCATGAGCGTACTCCATCAACTTGATAAAGTGGCGTATGTTCGCTTTGCATCTGTTTACCGTGAATTTAGGGATGTTGAAGAATTCGTCGCCGACTTAAACCGAGAGGCCCACCCATCATGACCATGCCCCAACTTACCCCTCGCCAAAGGGCGCGGGAAATTGCTTTTCAATTTCTTTATCGTTTAGACCACGAGTCGCTTTCCGCGCAAATGACACTTCGAACCATTGAAGCCGAATTCAAAGCCCACGCCGATCACTTTGTGATTCCTGCCGAAAGTTACGATTTTGCCCTAAGAATCGTCAAAGAAGTGACTCAGAACCAAAAGGCCGTCGATCAAATGATTAAAACCCACGCTGAAAATTGGCGAATTGAACGCCTAGGAACGGTGGAGCGCGCTTTTTTACGAATGGGCACAGCCGAGCTTTTATACTTTAAAGATGTTCCTGCAGCCGTCACCTTGAATGAAGTAATTGAACTCAGTAAGTATTTTGGCGAGGCTGAGACGCCAGCCTTTTTAAATGGTATTTTGGACCCGATTAGCAAAGAAGAGCTGGCCCTCGCCGGTAAAGTTGAGTCCGAGTAGAAATTGAAATTGCTGCTTGGTGTTGAGTTTTGTTTTCATATATACTGATGGTGGGAGTAAAGCCGAATGAACGTCCTCCACGCACTCACAGAAAAAAAATACCGAGGAATGGCGCTGCTGCATTTTGAAAATGAAAAACCGCTCCAAGGCTTACTTGGCGAAGTAGATTGGAAGCTTGCGGGCGTCTTTACCCGTCTTGTTCGAGAAGGCACTTTGACCGGCAAAAAAAACGAAATGAGTTATGTGCCCGTCAAATGGAACGAAGAGACGTTTCATTTTTTGATTGTCGGTAATGGACAAACGGATCCTTCGACAAAACGGCCCACCCTAACGGCGGATCAGTTAGAACTCGTTCAAACTAAAATCACCCAACTTCAACTTGCCGACATCCTCATTGAGGGGATGTCAGAATGGAATTAACCGCATGAACTTGGACGTCAAAGCACTTTGGGTTTGGAGTGACCTTGAACAGGGGCGAGTCCCGCAACCCTCGTCCGATTTAAAAAAAATTGAACGCTTCAAAGAACTAGAGGACCTGATTCGCCCGACACTCAAGGGCGTGACCAAGGTTGAAAAAGCTGCTCCGCTGACGTTACGTCCCTTTGAAGACGAAGCTGTCATTCAGCAGCTCCTTCAGTTTAAAGATAAAATACCGCTTTCGTCGCGGGTTCTGAGACCAGGAAACCCGCGATCCTCATGAAAAAAATAGCGTGGGGACAAGTGATTAATGAAGTCAGGCGTCTTCATATCGATTTTCTCACAGCGTTTCCGCAATCCCCGCACCCCGTTCACTTTACGTTTCATTTTTTTTACCCTAAACCCCTTGAGTCGATGCAAGAATGGATTCCCCTCGAATACCCCACTTTTTTGGCGGAACAAATTGAACTTCATCCGGTGGAGCGCTTGCTGCTCGAAGGTCCCCTCAGTCCTGTCGAAGAAATCTCGATTCAACACGCGGGGGAAGTGAGTTTTCTGGTGAAACAAATTTTAATGGCCGAG
>CAIMNF010000354.1 GCA_903842755.1 Oligoflexia bacterium | reverse complement strand
ATGAAAAAGCATTAAAAACAGATATTTGTGCGGTACGCTTCGCGCTTACAGCATTATTTAGCTTTAAAAAATGAAATTTTTAGCGGTACGGATCGCGCATTTTACAAAAACGCTCAGATACCCATCAAAAACGCTACCATCACGACGTGGTTGTTCTAAAAACATTGTCCAAGTTTCCGCCTGCCTTTGGATTGATGGGAACTACGCTCGGCATGATTTCCCTTTTGCAACAATTGGGCGGTAAGGATTCGCAGAAATTACTCGGGCCCGCAATGGCCGTGGGCTTGGTGGCCACTTTTTATGGAATCGTGTTGGCGAATATGGTGTTTATTCCGGTTGCGGAAAATTTAACGATGATCAACAAACAGGATGAAACCATCCGTGAAATTGTGATCGACGGCTTGCGCCTGATTCGGAAAAAGGAACATCCTAAGGTCATCGAAGAGACATTGAAAAGTTATTTGTTACCCCATGAGCGTGCCGAACTCAAAGCACCGCGCGCGAAAGCGTCTGCGTGAAAAAGTCCGTGAGCCACGCCGAAGAAGGCGAAGAGGCGGAAGGCTGGCTGATCTCCTATGCCGACATGATGACGCTTTTGGTGGGCTTTTTCGTGATTCTATTAAGTTTCTCCAAAGTCGATGAAGAAAAAATGGAAGAAGTAAAAGCCGCCGCGTCGAAAGAATTTGGCGGTATTTACGAAATTCCTTTTGCCGATTTGGCCAATCAACTGCGCACCACTTTAGAGCAGCAAGGGTTAGGCCGGCAATTTGAAATTAAGCAAACCCCGCTCGGAGTAAATATTTCTTTTTATGGTGCCGTATTGTTTGCCCCCGGATCAGCCGACATCAGGCCCGAAGGGGCGTCGCTGTTGGAGAAGCTTATGCCCACCATCAAGCAAATGGCACCCGGATTTAAAATTGTGGTGGAGGGACATACGGACGACGTCCCCGTCAGCCCAATGGGCTCTTATCGCACCAACTGGGAGTTATCCGGGCTTCGCGCCGGTCGTGTCATTGAAAACTTTGAATCGGCAGGCTTTGATAAAACAAAGCTCACGGCCGTCGGATACGGCGAGGCCCGACCTCTGGTTCCCAACCGAGACTCGGATAATGTTCCCATCGAAAGTAACCGAGCTCAAAATCGGAGAGTGGTGATTAAGTTAATTGAGCCTTCGGCGAAAGTGTTAGAAGGATCGGAATAACATGTGTGTCCGCTTTTTAATAAACCAAGTCGAAATACTCTCTGCTGCGTAAGATGGGTATTTTATCCTTGCAAATTCTACCCATGCATCCCGATATCCGACCCACGCCTGTTGAGTGCGTTGAATTCCTTCTGCAGTAATGGTCCCCCAATCTTTTTTCTTTTTGGAATTTTGACTGGCAAGATACGCTTCGTTTAATTTCTTTTCGGATATTTTAAATTCTTGGTGAGAATAGCGTGGTGCTTTTTTAGTTTCTAGTTTTTGGAGGGATTCGATAAAGTCCCGCTCTTGAATTGCGGTCTCGTGAATAACAAACGCAGCGCGGCCGGTACCCGATTGATCGACTTCGTTTTCAGCCCGCGCGGCAGTGAATTTTTCGGAGGCTGCTTTTAATTGTTTAAACGCTATTTTTTCGGAATCACTCCAAGTAGCGGTCAAGCGCTCTAGTTCTTTTAGTCGTTCTCTTTTTGCGATTCGGTCTTGGTGTGCACTACAAAAGCCCTCCATGTAACCGCTCGTGGCTTCGTCACAAAATTCAAAGCGTTGGGTAGTGGGAGCTTTTTCGCGTTCCGATAACGCATCTAACATTCCTTCCATTTCCGCTTCGGCATGGGCCACTTCACACGAAAAACGTTTTGCTAAGGGGAGATTTTTCGCCACACCAAGCCCATTCGCATAAAGCATGGTTAATATTCCCGACCCTCCAAAAACAAGGGTGTCACCTTGTGTAAATTCGGCGTAGGCGCAGAAGCGGGCTTTTACAAAGTCTTGCGGAACCCCAATTCCATAATAAAGAGCTTCCGAGTCGCACCCCTTTAAGTGCGGGATTTCGTCGGATTTGGGTTGGTCGGCTTCGGGAAGGCGAACGTCTTTTTTGAGCTGCTCGCAAATTTTAGTGGGATCAGGTTTTTCTTTTTTTGCCAGTGCCTCTACCGCAGGAGCGACCTTGTTGGCGGCAGCAAGATGCAAATAATAATCCTTTTTTTGTGGATCATTTGGATAGCATTCCAAAATGTTCCATTGCGCGGGACCAAAGCCCGCATCCGCAGCTTCTTGGTAAAGCTTGCACGCGCTTTTGATCGACTCCGGATCTTTACGACCCATTAAGCACACGGCCTTAAAATTTTTAAAACCTACGGTTTGTAAATT
>CAIMNF010000353.1 GCA_903842755.1 Oligoflexia bacterium | reverse complement strand
AGGCGTGCAGGTTATTTGAATCATTTAGTGAATGAAAATCACCGCCATGACATCGCAAAAATGATGTTCGGCTTCACGGTTTTCTGGGCGTATACTTGGTTTTCGCAGTTTATGTTGATCTGGTACGCGAATTTACCGGAGGAAACGGGTTTCTTTATTACTCGCCTTAATCCGGGTTGGGAAAATGTAACGATTGGATTGTTCATGGGACGATTTGTGTTCCCGTTCCTTGCGTTACTGCCCCGTGGAAATAAGCGGAGCGAAAGCGTTGTTTTAGTGGTGTCCTGCTGGATTCTGCTGATGCACTACTTAGATATGTCTTGGATCATTCAACCCCAATTCTACAAGGACGGACTGCACATTGGGTTTGCTCAGATTGGTACCTGGTTGGGTTTTCTGGGGGTCTTTGGACTGTTGATTACACGGTTTTTAAAGAAAAACAATGTAGTGGCGATCAAGAACCCTTACTTAGCGGATTCTGTGTTTCACCATCACGTGTGAGGATGAAGGTAGATCGAGAGTAAGTCGGCCATAATGATAAATAAATAAAGAATAAGGCTGAAGTTGATACTTAAGAAGAACCGAAGCCAGGTTTTTTGTTCGGGGTGTTTTAGGAAACGGACGAGTTCTAAAATGAGCCATGCACTGATACAAAAGGTGCCAATGATTCCGATGATCCCAATAGGGAAGAAAAGTGCCGATAAAAGGCCTAGTCCACAATAAGCCAAGCACCAAAGCGTGATTTGTTCTCGGGTAATGGCCCGTCCTTTCGCTACGGGGAGGGTTGGAAAACCACCTTGATCGTAGTCATTGGAATACTTCAGTGCCAAAACCCAAAAGTGGGGCATTTGCCAAAAAAATAAGATTGCAAATAAATAATAACCGCGAGGATCGGAGAGTGTAGAAAGGCCACTCGATAGACCTACGGCCGCCTGGTAGCCTATTAAGATGGGAATGGCTCCAGGAATCGCCCCGGGTATGGCTGCAAAGGCCATTTTTCGCTTCCACCACATCGTATAAAGAACGTTGTAGCTAAGGATAGCTAAGAACCCCAGGGCAAAGGTAATGATGGAGATTGAATACAAGAGAGCGAGCCCCAACACAGCCAGAGCAAGCGCTATCCCAAGCGCAAGCTGCAGTGAAATCCTTCCGCTTGGTAAAGGCCTTTTTTTTGTCCGATCCATCAGGGCGTCTTCGTTCTTTTCTTGAATCTGATTGAAGGTGCCTGCTCCCATAGCCAGAAAAGTTACCCCAAGCGCAGTGACCAAAAAATGGCCCCAATGCATCGGAAGTTCCATGGATCGACCAATAAAATACCCCGCCACCAGAGTGATAATCTCTAGGACGACGATCTCAAACTTGGTTAGTTGAAAAAAGTCCGTTAAAAAAGTTGTCATTGATTCTTTAATTTTTGCTTACCTTGAGGATAATACCTGATATATTGATAATCACAACCCTACAAAGATGGCAAAATTGGCTTTTGATTTTGCTGCAACAAAAAAGGCTGAACGTAGTGAATCTAAGTATGCGCAAGTTGATGTTAATCGCAGGAATCATCCTGAGTCCAGGATTGAGCACAATTCTGAGTGCAAATATGAGTTCGTCAGTAGCTTCATCAGTAGCTTTTGGTGAGGTCGTCTTGAAAGGCGATGCTAAAAAACTCCCTCCTGACCTCCAGAACGTAGGAGTGCACGAACACCTCGCTGAATCGATTCAATTAGATTCTTTGCAGTTCACAAACGCGTTGGATGGGAAGCTTCATCCCCTTCGGGAGTATTTTTCGAACGGGAAGCCCGTCGTGTTGAATTTAGTTTATTACGAATGCCCAATGTTATGCACGATGGTTCTCAACGGGGTGACGGAAGGTCTGAAGGGACTCGACTGGACCATTGGAAAAGAATTTGATGTGGTTACGATCAGTATCAATCCCAAAGATACGCCTGCACTTGCATTGAAAAAACGGGAGTCTTACTTAAAAAGTTATTTAGATAACTCAGGCCGCGACGAAAATATTGTGAAAAAGGGCTGGCAATTTTTCACGGCGACCGATGAGTCGGTCAAAGCCCTTGCGGATCAGTTAGGGTTTCTTTATCAGTACGATTCGGTTGCGGGCCAATACGCGCATGCGGCAGTCACTTTTATTTTGACACCGGAAGGTAAAATCTCTAGATATTTATATGGCATCGAATATCGTCCACGAGACCTACGGTTTGCCCTTTTAGAAGCGGCACAAGGAAAAGTGGGAAGTGTAATCGATCGAATTTTAATGTTTTGCTATCATTACGATCCGGCGTCTCGGGGGTATTCATTCCAGGCGTTTAGAGTAATGCAAGTATCAGCTGCAGGTACAATATTGCTTTTAGGTGTTTATTTGGCGCTGTTTTGGACTAGGCAAAAAAAGTTGGCGCTCGAGTTAAAGTCGTTAGAATTAAATAAAAGGAGACCGTCGTAAATGAGAAGGCTTTTATTAGGCATGATAATCACCATGTTCGGAATAGAACTCAATGCCCGCGCGGCAACGCTGCCTGTTGCGGCTACAGATGTTGCAGCATCTTGGGATAGTCTTTATTGGTTCTTAATCTGGCTCAGCTTGGTTTTCTTTGTAGGGATCGTTGTTGCAATGATTGTCTTTGCAGTTAAGTACCGCAAGGATGTGAACAAAAAGCCAAAATACATCCATGGACATACGGGGTTAGAGGTTGTTTGGACCGTGATTCCTACGATCTTGGTTCTGATCATTTTTGCGTGGGGATGGGCTGTATATCGGGACATGATTCATCCGCCCGCGGATGCGATGGAAGTACACGTGATCGGTAAGCAATGGTCGTGGCAATTTTCCTACAGCAATGGAAATACGAGCGTAAGAGACCTTTACGTTCCTCTCAATAAGCCAGTAAAATTGATTATGTCCTCTGAAGATGTGATCCACAGTATGTTCATCCCTAATTTTCGGGTGAAACAAGACGTGGTTCCAGGGATGTATTCGCACGTTTGGTTTGAATCAAAAGTGCCTGGCATCCATCAAATTTTTTGTACGGAATATTGTGGTACGGACCATTCTGCGATGTTGGGACGAGTTATCGTATTAACGGCTGAGCAGTGGAAAGAGTGGTGGAGCGGAAAGAAAATTGATGTGGATTCGCTTCCCTCCGATCCTTCGTTTCCGGGGTATCGGGCGAATTTCTTGGGTGAAGGACTGCCTGCGGATGCGGCGCAAGCCCAAGGACTTAGTTTAGCCGAAAAAGGTAAAAAACTCTACGAAACGAGAACATGCAGCGCGTGCCACTCTACCGATGGAAGCGCGAAAGTAGGACCTACGTTTAAAGGGCTTTATGGCTCGGATGTGAAGTTGATCGACGGTACTACGGTAAAGGCGGACGATAATTATATTCATGAGTCGATCGTTATGCCGGCAGCCAAGGTTGTGGATGGCTTCGGTCCAGTTTCTGCGATGCCGATGGGCTTAGTGACTTCAGAAGATGAAATTAACCAATTAGTAGAATTCATTAAAAGTTTGAAATAGGGAGCGACGAAAATTATGTCTAACACAGCAGCAGCAGGTCACACACTTGCACACGGTGATAACTATATTAATCATACCCCCGGAATCAAATCATGGTTAGGGACGTTGGATCACAAGCGCATTGGGATGATGTACCTTTACACCATTTTGTGTTTCTTTTTATTAGGTGGAATTTTTGCATTGATGATTCGCTGGCAGTTGTTTTCGCCAGACAGTCATTTTGTTGATCACGATAAATACAATCGTCTTTTTACTTACCACGGCGCAATCATGGTTTTTATGGTGATTATTCCTTTGATTCCGGCAGCAATTGGTAACTTTGTTTTGCCAATGATGCTCGGCGCGAAAGACGTTGCCTTTCCCCGCTGGAATTTGGCTTCGTATTACGTCTATTTAACAGGTGCTCTTTTTGCAGCAAGCACCTTGTTTTTAAAAGGTGTGGATACCGGCTGGACCTTTTATACTCCGCTCTCCATTCGAACACAGAGTTCTGCGACTTGGGTACTGATAGGAGCATTTATTATGGGCTTTTCGTCGATTTTGACGGGGCTTAATTTTATCGTAACCATTCACAAATTGCGCGCGCCAGGTTTAACTTGGGATCGGCTTCCGCTTTTCGTTTGGGCCTTGTATGCAACTTCAATTATTCAAGTTTTAGCAACGCCTGTACTAGCAATCACGCTCTTTTTATTGATTTTAGAGCGCACGATTGGTATTGGGATTTTCGACCCCAAATTGGGTGGAGATCCCGTGTTATTCCAACACTTTTTTTGGTTTTACTCGCACCCTGCAGTTTACATTATGGTGTTGCCCGGGATGGGGGTCATTTCGGAAATCATTCCCGTGTTCTCGCGTAAACCGATGTTCGGTTATAAAGCGATTGCTGGAGCCACCTTTGGGATTGCTCTAGTGTCCTTCGTGGTCTGGGGGCATCACTTGTTTGTGAGCGGTCAGTCTGAATTTGCAAACTTCGTGTTTTCGCTCATCACCATGTTTGTGGCGGTTCCAACGGGAGTGAAAGTATTTAGTTGGCTAGGAACGATGTACAAGGGCTCGATCCGATTCAATGTTCCGATGCTTTACGTTTTTTCCTTCCTTTTTGTTTTCACGATTGGTGGATTGACTGGGGTGTTTTTGGCTACTGTATCGGTAGATGTGCATTTAACCGATACCTACTTCGTAATCGCACATTTCCACTACGTGATGGTTGGCGGTACTATTTTTGCATTCTTGGGCGGACTCAATTACTGGTTCCCTAAGTTTTCTGGAAAAATGTACAACGAAACCGCTGGTAAAATAGCCTGTTTGTTAGTGAGCCTAGGGTTCAACGTTACCTTTTTCCCTCAATTCATTTTAGGGACTTTAGGAATGCCTAGACGGTACGCAAATTATCTTCCGCAATTCACCACCCTCAATATGGTTTCAACGGTTGGTTCTTGGATGATTGCAGCGGGATTGCTTTTGACTGCCTTTTATTTGTGGCGCGCCCTTAAAAATGGCAAGCCTGCCGGGGACAATCCTTGGGGAGCTTTAACGCTGGAGTGGCAAACTCCTTCGCCTCCTCCTATGGAAAACTTTCTATATGATCCAGTGGTCACGGACGGGCCGTACGAGTACCGCGGCGAAAAAATTAAACTAGGAATGTACGCATAAAAGGAGAGAACCTATGAGCAGCAGTGTATCGACTCAGCCCGGTGAACATCACCACGCTCACCATTTCAGTTCTGCAATAGCCGAATTTGAAGCCTGTAAGCAGGGAATGTGGATTTTCTTGGTTACCGAAGTGTTGTTTTTTAGCGGAATGTTTCTGGCTTACGCCGTTCTTCGCGTGTTTTATCCGGACATGGTTCATGAAGCGCATCACATGTTGGATTGGCGCTTGGGTGCTTTAAATACAGTGGTTCTTTTGACGAGTTCACTGACGATGGCCTTAGCGGTAAGCTCAGCTCAACGTGGAAATAAAGAACGCACGGTGAAGATGTTGGCCATTACCTTATTGTGTGCCTTTATGTTTTTAATCGTGAAATACATTGAGTATAAAGCGAAATGGGAACATGGCACGTTGCCGGGGCATTTATTCATCAATGAACATTTAAAATTAGAGAAAACACCGCTTTTTTTCAGTGTTTACTTTGTGATGACCGGTATTCACGGATTGCACGTGATCATCGGGATTGGAATCATCTTTCATATTATGCGGCGCGCGGCACGCGGCGATTTTAGTAAGGATTATTTTACGCCCGTGGAAATTACAGGACTCTATTGGCACTTTGTGGACTTAGTGTGGATTTATTTGTTCCCACTTTTATATTTGATTAGTTAAAGGAGAGAATCATGTCAAATCAAAATCAACACGGCCAATCCGGTAACGAGGCAAATCATAGCCATCATATTCTCCCTGATTCAACTGCATTCAAAATCTTGGGAATACTTTTGTTGCTGACCGTAATCACAGTGGCGTCCGCGCAAGTCGACCTTGGATCCTTTAACTTTGCGTTGGCAATGATTATCGCTTCTTTAAAAGCGTCGATTGTCTGTATGTTTTTTATGGGGTTAAAGTATGACCACAAAGAAAACACGGTCATCTTTAGTACGTCGATTATTTTCATGACGATCTTTATGATCCTCACGTTCGGGGATTTGTTGACCCGAGGGAATGTGTACGTCAAGTTGGGTGAAGGCGAGCTGGGATCGCTTACGCGGCCGTACAAAATTTTGCCTGAGGGTGCAACGGCCAAAAAGGCCCGTTTTCAAAAGCCTTGGATTGCTACACCAGAAATTATCGCGGCAGGGAAAGAGCAGTTCTTAAATCAATGTATTAGCTGTCACGGTCCCCAGGGCTTGGGTAATGGACCTGCATCTGGTGGCCTAAACCCAAAGCCTAGAAACTTTACTTCTGCAGATAACTGGAAGAACGGTCGTAAGCCTAGCCAAATTTTTGGAACGTTGACTAAAGGTTTAGGTGGAATGCCTTCCTTTGGAAGCTTGGGCGCGGAAGACCGTTGGACATTAGTGCATTATGTAAGGTCACTTGGGCCTGAAGGCGAAAAGGATTCTGACGAAGACTTGAAGAAGATTGGAATTGATCCAAACTCTACGGATGGCGGAGCGGGGAATGCGGAGAAGGTCATTCCGATTGACCTTGCGATCGAGATTCTAAGTTCGCCAGAAAAAGCAAGCGCGCAACCTTCTAAGAAATGATCAAAAAAATAATGGTTTGCTTTGGGACAAGACCCGAAGCAATCAAGCTTGCGCCAATCATCTTTGAGGCAAAAAATAGGGGCCTTGAGGTTCGCGTGATTGTTTCAGGGCAACATCGAGAGATGTTAAAGCCTTTCCTAGACTTTTTCGAAATCACTCCGGATATTAATTTAGAAGTTTTAAAACCGAATCAGCACTTGAGCGATTTGACTGCGTCGATCTTTTCCAAGATGAGGCCAATTTTGGAGCAAGACCGGCCGGATTTAATGTTTGTTCAGGGCGATACGACTACAACCTTTGCCTGTGCGCTCAGTGCTTTTTACGAGAAAATTCCAGTTGCGCACGTGGAGGCGGGACTCAGAACTCACGATCGGTATTCGCCGTTTCCGGAAGAGATGAACCGACTTTTAGTGGGAAGAGTGGCTGCATACCATTTTGCACCCACGGCAAGGGCTTTTGAGAATTTAAAAAACGAAGGAACGCCGGGGCATTGTTCCGTGACAGGAAATACAGGAGTAGATGCCCTTAGGCTTACTTCGGAAAAGTTAAAGGCAAAAATTTCTGGAAAACAGCAATCGATTCTGATTACGGCGCACCGGCGTGAGAATCATGGAAAGCCGCTTGCGCGGATCTGCGATGCGGTCGTGGAACTGATTCACCGGTTTCCGGAATGTAACTTTGTTTTGCCCGTTCACCTAAATCCAAATGTCCAATCGATCGTCAGAGAAAAGCTAGGATCGTATCATCAAGTTCAATTATTACCGCCGCTCGATTATTTGGATTTTGTAGGAAAAATGATGGAAAGCACCGTCATTTTAACCGATTCCGGAGGAGTTCAAGAAGAGGCACCCTATTTGAAAAAGCCTATTTTTGTCCTCCGCGAGAGCACTGAGCGCCAAGAGGGCGTCGAAGCTGGCGTTGCGGAGCTTGTCGGAACAGAGACCCAAAAAATTGTAGATTGCGTGAGTCGTGCGCTGACGGATTCTGCGTATTATCAGTCGTTTCAAAAAGCGGTGAGCCCTTACGGAGATGGGTTTGCGGCGCAGAAAATTTTTCAGCAGTTGTTTCAACAGTTGTTTCAACACTGAATCTCTGCCGATAAGGGTTGTTCGAAGATTCGTTGTTCGCCCGCATTAAATAGCCATAGGCGATGTGATTCAATCAGGATCGGGATGTCGGTGGGAGCAAAGCCCGAACAATGATTTGGGTTTTTAAGTTCGTTTATAATTGAGGCCGATTCCGAGATCAGTGAAGCATCGACAATAGACATAAAGCCCGTCCATTGATTTTTGCGGTAAAACGCAAGTACGGTATTCCCTTCGACCTGAAATACAAGGACACCTTCTTTTAGCATATTGGTTAACTCGGAGAGGTGTGCTTCGGTGACCGTTTTGTTTTCAATGGAGGCCCATTTTCCAAGCCCCCAGTATTTAAGTAGTTTGAAGCCTTTCATTTTTTCCAAGTCTGCTAATGGAAGTCCAATAAACACTTTTACTGAGTTAATCCTCTTAAAAGGATCAGCAGGGGCAAATGCGGAATCGATTCTTATTTTGTTTACGCCAAGCGCGGAAGCGGCACAACTATTGCGCCAATGCGAATCATCTGTAGTTAAAGTCGAATAAACAAGTGACGAAGGAACGGCATTTGGGTAATTCGGGATGGAGCAGACCGGAAGTTTTTGCTGTTTGCACAGTGTAATTTTCTCGATGAATTCGGTGTTATATTTTTTGAGTAGCGGGGCATTTTGGAATGCGTCTTGAACTACGTTAGCTGCTTGGGGTGAGGCACTCACACCGGCAATAAACGCGAGCAGTGAGGAAAGTCGCAAAGCGGGATGTTGGGGAAGTATGCCAGGAAATAAGTTTAAAAAACTCAGGAAGAAAAAAAGATAAGGGGGGATCCACGATCTAGGCTCAGGAAATTGACCCATACTCCAGAGAGATGCAAATAAAACGATCGCTGTCCCCGCGATTCCCGCGGCAAAAATGAACCATTTTTTGTTGGAAGGTCTTCGGTGCTTTGGTTTGGGTAAAAACACACTGACAACAAATGCGCTAATCCAAAGGAGTGGGTGGCTTAACCATTGACGATACACTTCGGGAAGCGAGGAAATCGAGTGCACGACGGAAAATAGAAACTGCTTGCGGAGGGGGAAGCTCGCTGCGCGAATTTCGGTTCCGGGAGCAAAGTAAACGAAGGCCCCGCCCAATAGAGCGGCAACAAGCCATAATGAAGCCGTCGCTAAGGACTGTTTATTTCTGATTCTAAGAAAAAGATTGATCACCAAAATTTTGATCATGATGATCATGAAGGTCTCGTTACATCCTTGCACCGCAAGCACTAGAATTGCTCCAAGCCAGCTCCTTGTAGAATCCTGATTTCGCAGAAACAGAAGTATAAAGGATAAAAAAAGTGAGACTCCAAAGGTGTAGGTGTAACCCGCTGATGCCCAATATAAGGTAGAGGAGAGTTCAGGAGTTAACAGTAAAAAGGTCACGAGTGCAGTTAGGCTTAGGCCAATCGTTCTCGCTAGCTCTAAACGACCATCCGCAAGGATAAGCTTAGTCCACAAAATAAAGGTGGTGGTCAGTGAAAAGAGCAAAACCAAAGGAATAAATGGATACAGGTGTGCTGAGGTTAATGTTCCTGGATCAAAGGAATTCAGAAAATGAGTGAAGTAACGACCGGACCATATTTGCATCCAATGGTAGACCGAGCCGAGGTGACCATTTTCAAGAGTTGCGCTCGTAAAGCACCAGTCATCGGCTTGAGGAAAAGTAAAAAAAATAAGATAAATAAAAGGTAAAATGAAAATACTGCTGGCAAGAATTAAAAAATAGATCATTCACCTCAGTTTAGAGAATGATCAAGGCGATGGGAACTCTTTTTGTCATACATTGACGAATCCCTCGATTATCGCTAAGCTAACATCAAGGAACCGAATTGAAAGAATTACCGCTCACTACCCATTTCGCTATTGTCACCAATTCTATTCGGCGTGATCCGGCATTGGTGATTCGAAGCTTGGAGCGGTCCTTAGAAGAAGCGCGCGATCGGGTCAGCGTTATTTTTTTAGATCAAAACGCTACTCCCATTGCACTACCCGAGAGCATTTTAAACGACCCAAAGTTTACCCGAATTTTGGTGCCTGTACCGGCAGTTTCTCAAGCCAGAAATCAAGTGGTCCTTTCGGCAGAGGTCGATTGGGTTATTTTTTGCGATGATGATGGCTATTTGGCTCCGGGGTATGTCGACCGTTTGATCGAAGTGATGAGTGAAGAGCCAAATATTGATATTTTTGCCGGCTCCATCCGGAGAATCGATAATCAAGATTTCTACTCCCAACGGCACGGAATCGGCGGTGATTTAAATCAATTTTGGAATACGAAATTGCTGATGGGTTCAAATTTTGTAATCAAGCGCTCCGTGTTTGAAAAGTTGGGGCGATTCGATGAACGTTTCGGTGCCGGATCAAAATGGGGCAGTGGCGAAGAGACGGATTTGGCTTGGAATGCGTATTTTGAAAAAGTTCCAATGAAATACGAGCCAAGCTTAGTCGTGTTCCACATTCCCCCGCGCGCAGGGGAGTGGCGTGATGAGGTGCGGAAAGCTTATCGTTATGGACTAGGAAAAGGTGCGCTCGTCGTTAAATGGCTAATCTTTAAGCGGCACCCCATTGTTTTTTTTGAAGCGGCCGAGATGATTGCTTTACCCGTGGTGCGCGGAGTTCTTGCGCTAATCAAGCTCAATTTCAAAATGTCGATCATTCAAGCGGCGACTTGGCTTGGACGGGTAAAGGGATTTTGGTTGGCTTTATTTTCACTCTAAAAGTGCTTGAACCAGTTGTTGCGAAATCAGTTGCGTATCGTACTGGGGTTTAAGGGCCAAAAAAGCATTCTTTCCAATTTCGCTTAATGCCGTTTTATTTAATCCTTGAACACAGTCTATCCACTGCTGCTCTGTTTCTGCTTTTAGGTAAGATTCGCCTTCAATCAGCCCGCATCCCTCAACTCCAAGCGCCGTACTTAGGCAGGGCACCGCATAGCGGGAGGCTTCGATCACTTTCACCCGCGTACCGCTTCCAATAAATAAGGGAACGATGGCAAGGTCTGTGGTTTTATAGAATTCTTCTAAACGTTCGACTTTGCCTAAAAGTTTAATTTGCGGATCGCCTTGATAAGGCGCAAGCCAACTGGAATTCCCACTTCCCGCGATTTGAAGACGGATGGTGGGGAGCGAACTCTTCATCTTAGGCCACACATTTTTCAAAAACCATTCTAAGCCCTGTTGGTTTGGGAGCCAGTCGATTCGGCCCACAAAGCCTAATTGAAGGTCTGTGCTTTGGGTTTGTGCATCTGGGCCCGATCCAATCGGAGGATGATCCGGAAAAGGCTGTCCAATTCGAATGACTTTAATGCGGGCGTGCGGATCAAGTTTTTTGAAAAGCTGCCCATCTTCGCTGGAGACCGGGAAAGTCATTTTGCATGCTCGAACCAAATCTTCCTCAAAGCGCTTGACCAAATACGCTTGTAAATGGAGGGCTAGCTTTTTAAGGCCTTTATTCTGGAGTGCAGTCCTCTCCCATAAAACATATTCTGCATTGTGAGCACGATAGTAATACGGTTCCTTTTTGTTAAATTTGAGGGTGAGCATGGGAATTGCGGCATGGGCGCCATCAAAGAAAATGATGTCCCAGGTCGTGCTTCTTAATACGGCTTGGAATTCACGGTGAATTTTTTCGCCTAAAAAAGGATTAAATGTAATCGGAATGAATGGGTTTTTGAGCAGTTTAACGAAGGGACTGTCGGAGGATGGTCTTTTTCGGATGATGTGGGTTGCCTGAAAAGGTACCTCTGGAATTGGGGGAGATGGTTCGCCTTCGGAAAGGAAGGCTAAAAAAGTTATTTCAAATTGATTCGAGTTCGCTAGGCCTCGTAATAGTTCGACGGTCGCAATTTTTGCTCCATCATTTGCAGGCTCTGGCCAGCGGGGTGAAATCCAAAGAATTTTTTTCTTCATTGCTGTTCCTTTTCGTTGAAATGATCGTCGAGGAACTTGCCCGCAAGGTCGCGAAGCTCTTGATAGCGGCTGTAATTTTTGCTCCAATTTTTTTGATCTTGGACGATCGAATTGAGCTGTTTTTCCCATCCCGTTGGTTTGGTTTTGCTTAGGTCAATCCAGTGAAGGTATTCCGCATCGAACGAGCTTTCACGCCAAAGTTTAATGCGGATGGAATCCACCGGTTGATGTTCCGAGAAGTGAAACTCGCCTTCGGTACGACCGGGGTAAAAAAGCGTGCCATCGCCATTTCCGGTAAAATACCAAAGATTCTTCCAAGGGTCTTGCTTGGGGTAAAACTGGTAGGCGTAATTTACGTTATAATACAGGTAATTTTTGATTTTTAATTGGTGTGCAATCCAGCCCATGGATCGAATCCAAGGGCTCGGACGATCCAAAACCCAATCGGGCAAACCGGATTCCTCGGCACCTTGGCACCCGTGGCTCATGCAGCTCAAGTAAGTCCACGTGTAAGTGCCCGAGTTCTGTCGTGGCCAAAAATTTAATAGGGGGACCGAGATGTCCGTAGAGGGGGCAAGTTCGGGGGCGGAACTGGTAATTAGAATTTTTAGGTTGGGTGCCCAATGGCGGATTTGCTTGGAAAGATCAATAATTTGGGAATAATCCCTTTTTTGTGGTTCGTCCCAAAGGTAAGTTACCGCCCGGTCGGCTAACTTGTATTCCTTGATGAGGTTTTGGACGCCCTTCCAATAAGCTTCTTGCTGCTCGCTGGTAGCAGGAGCAGTAGGCTTTGGAAAATCCACCCATTCACTTTTTGGTCGATTCTCAATGTAAAGGCTTTTGAATGTTTCAACTTTCGTTGGAGTTTCTGGAATGACGCTCCAAAACTTAATCGGTGCCATTCGGTGCTCGCGCATTCTCTGGGCATATTTTTGAGCAAGGCTATTTTCTTGGGGATTGGATTGGCCAAAGTGACCTAAAACTCCGTACCAAGTAGAGTATTCGGTCACGAGTTTAAGGGTTGGCTCATCGGGCATTACCATCTTAAATACTCGAAGGGACAATGGTAAGTTGGCCTCTGTTTTCTGTTCCGCAGTGCTGAGCGGTTTAAGGTGAATCAGCGCGGGATAGAATCCAGGTTTTTGGCTTTTCTCAATTTGCAGTTCGCCCCAAAGCCATGCCCAGGTCGCCTCTTTTTTGGAGTTTAAAAAAGGACATACCGGCTCGGACGGGGACAGGGGAATAAGCGGGTCGTGGTGACTCCCGACGTAGGCACCGGGAAACGAAGCGTGTTGAGTTATCACGTAAGGCATCCGGTAATAGCGAACTCGGATGTCCTGAGGTAGTTTCTGCGTTTCAAGAGTAACGCAACTGGTGGTTTTAATTTTAATTAAGAAATTAAGCACCTCACCCCGCGATCCCATCAAGCTGATTTCAGGGTGGGTATCGGGAACAAAGCTGCCAATGGGCTTATTTCCGCCGGCGGTACCTTCGATGAGTACAGTGGCATGGCAAAAAGGCACTCCGAACATGAGTCCAATTCCAAGGATGAGAAAGGCCGTGCGGGCTCGCCAGTTCACTTTTTGTACTTTATTTCGTACCAGGTGATTTCGTTCCACTTGCTTCATCACTCCTCAAGCAATCTGTTTGGTTAACTCGATTTGTCGCGTAACAAAAATAATTCCGAGTAAGATATAAAAATAAATTGCGTACGTGTGCGACAGAAAGCTCATTGCAATCCCATATCCAATCGTTGCAAAGAGTACATCCGGATGGTGGCTTTTGCACTTCCACGCAGTGAGGATTGCCCAGACAATCAACGAGAAAAACAAGAAGAAGCCAGGAAACCCTGTCTCTGCGAGGGATAAAAACCAGCTCGAATGCGCCGTTCTCAGCCCTGATTCAATAAAGGTGGGCGCATAGCGATCAAAGTTTTCTGGGTAGCCCCCAAAACCCACTCCAAAAAGGGGGGAATATAAGGCCATTTTGGTAGCGGTTTCCCAATAAATAATGCGGCTTTCGGTAGAGGCCGAAAGATCGGACTCGTTTCTTTTGAATTGAGAAGCGATGGGCACGTAAAGGAGTACCGCTAATAGTCCGCCGATGATCGCACTCTTTTTATTTTTTAAGTGATAAAGGGACATCCCTGCAAAAATCGCAAGCATGGCAATGGTTGCTCCCCGCGATTTTGCGTAATAAAACAACAAACAAGCGGCGCAAAGAGTAGCAAAACTCATGATGCGCAAAAAGAGGGGGCTTTTTTTACTGATTAAGAAGTACAAAGCGAAGGGAAAAATCATGACCATGACGGAAGAAATATCATTGGGGTCCGCGAGTAGGCCGAAGGAACCCACACGCGAGCCATCGTTTGCACTCATTGCGCGATGAATGGAAATTACGCTAATGCCCAAACTTGCAAACATCAAAGACGCTTTGACGAACTGGATTGCCTTTTGATCACGCACCGATTGGGTGATGAGAATAAAAATCATTAATGATTTAAAAAACATTTCAAAAAAATTACTTTGGACTTCGGCCGGAGCGCCCCGCTGAAACGTGGATAAAAAGGCCCAAGTTGCAAAGCCAAATAGCGCCAAATACGGTGCTCCAAAGCGGAAGGTCATGGTCTTTTGGCGGATGAGGTAAAAAAGTGTGCTGAGAGTAGCAATTCCCGTAAGCGCCCGCGGAAGGATTGCGTAAAAATTGGGGCCAGTTTGAATGATTTCCCACGGGCGGAGGAAAATAAAAATCAGAAAGTTTCCAATCGCAAAGGCGGGATGCAAAATCGAAAGAAAAATGCAGAGCGTGATTTCCAATGCCATCAGATTGTCATCCAATCCAACGGCCGACGTAATGGCGGCCCAAATTCCAATCAACAGGAGCAAGATCAAAACGCGAACAATTTTATTCCGAGGAATCAGGCCCACAAAATCGCCTTGCATTTCCCAGGTCATGAATAAGGTAAAAATGAGGTAGAACCCAATAATTGCGGATTCAATTCCAATCACTGGGTTGTTTTCCTTTTTCTTCCCTAGGGATAGTGGGCTCTGACTTAGGGGGCGAGGCTTGGGTAATCTTTGGATATGGGGGTAGGGTTCCCAGTAATGGGATTCCCCACCATTTGGCCCGCCGTTCAGCGTTGAGCAAATTAAACTGAATCAGCTCGTCAAAGAGGAGAATAAAAAGAGAAAAAAGGAGTCCGGAGCCAATCCCATATCCCAAAAAGTTCAAAAGTTTTGGTGAAACGGGGCTGAGCGGTAAGCTTGGACTTGAAACAACGGCATAGTAGTTCACGTCGTCAGACTTTTCCATATCGATCGCTACGTTGAGATAATTGTATTTTTTCAAAAGATCTGAATAGACTTCTTTGGACCCACTTTCAATTTCCGAGCCTGCAAGAGTTTCAGGTGCGGACCGAATGGGCGGTAAATCGGCTTCGCGGTCCGAGAGAGGAGAGGGAGACTTTGGGTTTTTTTCTAAATAGAGAGACAATACTTTCTCACGTGCCCGGAGTTGAACGACTTTAGGATGCTTCTCGGTGTACTGTTGGAGGAGGGTGTTAATTTGTGCCTTAATTTGGGCAAGTTGCGACTCTACTTGGCTACGACTGGATGAGCCTAAGCTGCGCACTCCTGAGTTTTTAAAAAGAACAATCGCTTCCATGCGTGCACGAATTGCATTTCGCACGTTGACGATCGTTTTTTTCCGTTGTTCTACTAACACTTGGGTAACTTGCTCTAAGGTTTTTTGAGCCACTTTTTCGGCGATTTCCGGTTTTTTTGCGACAAAGCCGATCTGATAGGTTTCGGAGCTGAGAGAGAAAATTTCAAAGTTTTTCCTAATTTCCTCTCGCTCAAAGCCACGCTTCGGATCGCTCTTTTCTGTTTTGAAGAGTCCGAACTCGGTGCCGATTTGCTCAACGAAGTTTTCGTCTAGGGCTTGTTGAATAATGGCTTCGCGCTGGGTTTTCATTTCTACGGGGTCAAATTGTTCAGAGATAAAATCTTTAATGAGTGGGTTCT